>JAUSOA010000021.1 GCA_030656435.1 Acholeplasmataceae bacterium
AGTGGTGCAACAATGACATCGCGATTTGGAAATACCTTTTGAATTTCAGATTTAAACCATTCAGCAGCATTATCATTATGAGCATGAGAAATAAATGTTAACACATTTAAATCCTTAGTCTCTTCTATATATTTTTCTAAAACGCGTTGCTGTGCCTTATGAGTCGTTCTAATCTTTTCTAATGATGCAACCTTGCCGTCATCTCCTAAAACGAGTAGTGGCTTTAATTGAAGCATGGTTCCAAGTGTACCTTGAAGCTTAGATAGACGTCCATTTTTAACTAGATAAAGTAGTGTGTCAACTGCGAAATAGACAGTATCGTTATCTCTAATAGTTTCTAAATGAGCAACGATATCTTTTACCGATAATCCCTCTTCTGCCATACGGTGTGCTTCTAATACCATATAAGCTTCACTATAAGCTAATGTCTTAGAATCAAACGCTGTAACCTTAATCTTTACTTCACTAGCAACTCTCTTTACCGCTTCAAATAGACCTGAAAGCTGTGATGAGATGGTGATAACAAGTGCTTCTTCATATCCTTCTGCTTCAAGCTCTTCAAAGATTTCAATCATTTTTCCTGGTGATACATATGATGTTTTTGGAATATCGTTTGGATCGTTTGCTATTCTTTCATAAAATGTTTTAGCGTCAATATCAACAAAATCATCATAGGATTCATCTGTGCCAAAATGAATGACTGAACGTAGAATTCTAATGTCCTTTGGATAATCTAGGTAATCTAGACCTGCGTTACTGCATGTTAAAATCGCGATTTTTTTCATATGATCTCCTTTGTTTTCTTAATCGTTTTTGATTGTACTTATATTTTACCAATTAAATCTTGAAAACTATCTATGTTTTTGTAATTTTGCAGTCTTTCTTTATGTTGATGTCCTTTTGTAAAAAGGATAATGTCCATTCCAAGCTCTTTTGCTACCTCTGCATCGTGTAATGTATCGCCAACCATTACGGCGTTTTTCGTATCAATATTCATCTTTTCAATAAAATCTTTTCCGACTTGAACCTTACTTTTTGCATAGACATTTGATGTACCTAAAACGTACTGAAATAAATGTCTAATCTCAAAGTGCTTCAGCTGTTCCTCTAAGTTTTTTTCTTCAGATGCAGATAAAAGAATGTTGATGTATCCCATTTTTTCAAAATGTTTGATTGTATCTACTGCATTTTCATGAAGTGACAGTTTCAAGCTTCTAGGTTGATAGGAATCAATAAAGCGGTGCGCAAGCACCTTAAATGGTGTTTTTTTGAGATCATAGACCTTAGCGTAATAGGCTTCTACAGGAAATGTGAAAATCATTAAATATTCTTCAAAGGTTACTGTTGGTCTTTCTTCTTCGATTAACATTTCATTTAAGATATCAAAGCATAGCCTTGCATCATCAAGGATTGTTCCATTAAAGTCCCAAAATATATATTTCATATTGCCTCACTTATGATAAGGATGATTTTTTAGAATCATAAAGCCTCTATAGATTTGTTCAATTAAGATTAAACGCATCAACTGATGCGGAAAAGTCATTTTAGAAAAAGAGATTTCTTTATTGGATCTCTTTAGAACATCATTTGATAGACCATAGGACCCACCAATAACAAATACTAAATCTCCTTGTTGATAGGTAGATATTTGATCTAACATTTCACTAAAGCCTTCGCTAGATGTCATTTTGCCTAGGATTGCAAGGCTTACTACATAATCAGAATCCTTTATTTTTGATAAAATTTTACTTCCTTCGATATCTACACCTTGAATGGTGGATTCATCTTGTACCTCAATGAATTCTATTTTAACAGGGATTTGTTTTTGATAATATAAAATGCCTTCTTCTAAATATTTTTGATTGAGTTTTCCAACAACAATAATTTTAATCATAAAATAATCACTGGTAATCCATCTTGAGAAGCATAAAAGACTTCTACTTTGGTTGGATCATCGAATTCCTTAATAATCGCCATATCAATATCTTCTATACAGTTACAATCCTCAGATATATGAGCAACAACCCATTTACTGACTTTATTTTTAATCAATGCATTCATAAGTCTTGCAGCATCTTCATTCGAAAGATGTCCTCTTTCGCTAACAATACGTTTTTTTAATAGGAATGGTCTAGCGGATTGAAATAAAGTGAACGGATTATGGTTCGCTTCTAATATATAAAGATCTGCATCTCTTAATAGTTCATAGTAGCTTTGATCCACATATCCAGAATCTGTTAAGATAACCATTTTTTTAACATGATTTTCAATAACAAAACCGACAGGCTCTGCAGCATCATGGGAAAGCATAAAAGGCGTGATCTTCATCTCGCCTAACAAAAACTTTATATCCGCACTAATAATGTGTGTATTGATAAACATTTTGACAACATCAACAGGTAGACTATTATAAGTCCCTTGAGTCAAATAAACATCCTCAATTCCACCCTGTTTCAAAAGCATTTTTAGTCCCGTGATATGATCATGATGTTCATGGGTAATAAAAAGCGTTTTGACGTCATATATATTCTCTTGATATTCAAGCATTTTATTCTTCATTTTTAGATAGCTAATACCAGCATCGATAAAGACTCTAATATCACCTACTTTTAAGTAGGTCATATTCCCCTTCGACCCGGACGCCATTACAAATACTTCCACTATAATCACCTTCTTTTATGATATCACGAAAATATGTGAGATTAACAAATAAAATGAAAGTGGTTGCAATAGCCCAGTAAAAATGCTATATTATAAATGCTTGTATGAAATACATTGAAGGAGTGAACACACAATGAATCAAATAAAAACATTAAGGAAGCTTGCGGTATTAGTGCTAGTATTGGCAAGTGTACTTACGTTGGCTGCATGCAAAAGCGGCGACAAAACACCTTACGGAAACATCTCAGATGATCCTTATCTAACCCTAGGTGATATCACTGTAACGGAAAAAGAATTATATGATCAATTACGTTTACAAGGTGCTTCTATTTTAGCAACAATGGTTGACGAAACGATCTTTGCATCTCGCATTACTGAAGTCAAAGCATTAATACTTCAAGGCGATGAAGATCTTAATGACTACTTGGATGACACAATCAACAACGCAATCCACGGCAGTACAAATAAAGAATCCTTAGAGAAGCTTTATACTGATAATCCTGAAAGATTTGCTAGAAACATTGAGCAATTTGTAGACTCTTTATACCTTTTAGATAACAGCGTGGATATCGCTGCAGTCAAGGCTAGCATTGGAGCATTAACAGTAGCTTATGAAGGCTATTCAGCAATTCCATCACTTATGGAACGCTATGCTTTAAGAGTGACTCAAAGACAATATGCAAAAGAAATTCTTGATGCTGAAGTTCTAGATGATAAAAATACGAACTACATCACTGAAGCAAATCTAGTCACTTACTACAAGAACAATATGGAAGGTCGCTATGATGTTGATGCCCTAGTTATTCGTTTCATTAATTTAAATGAAGCAAATGCTGCATTATATCAAGCAAGTATCAAATCAGACTCTAGAGGTCTTTGGTACAAGATTCCTGATATTAGAATTCTTGAAGGTAACCCAGGTTATATTGACTTAGATGATTTATCACAAACTGGTTATGGTCATGTACGCACGATTCTAAGTGATTTAGGTATTTTAGGTAAGCTTGGTGCTGACCTTGAAGACCGCGCTCAAATTAGCGTATTAGATTATGAAAACTATTATAAGAGATATGTCATTTCTACATCAAGAGACACTGGTCTTGCTGATGAAGCTTTAACAACAGCACAAGTTAAAGCAGAATTTGTTAAAATCTATAATATCTTAAATCCAGCTGCTCAAGTTGAAGTTGCTGTTGATGGTTCTATTGTTGGCACTTTAGGTTCTACTTTTAGTTCAACATTTACTTATGATGATTTAACAAAATTAAATACATCATTAAGAAGCCATGTTTATACTACACTTACTGCTGAAAAATCCTTAACAGATCCAAATGATTTAACTACAGAAAAGCCTTTCTCATCACGCGTTCAAACATTCGGAAACTCTCGTTACTTAGTGTTTAAATTATCCGATGAAAAAGCTTCTGAAACTGGAATTCTTGTAGAAGATCCAGCAGATAGCGCGAAACAAATTTTCGGTGACTCTCAAGAAGCTCTTGATATCAAGGCTGAAGTATTTAAAAAACTATTCGATACTAAATTATCATCAACTTATATCTCAACTAAGGTTAACAAGCTTTATGAAGATATGGAATTAAACATCTATGATAAAGTTGTTCGTATTTTCTATGAACAATCCTATGGTTATGAAGGATCTACTAAGAACAAGTCTGGTAACATTCTTGCTGATGTCGATGGAAAAAACATTACTGTTGAAGATTTCTTCAATCGTCTTGAAAAATCATATGGCATTAACTTAGCACTTGATATCGCATCCAATAAGTATCTACTAGCGAGTGCAGATTACACTGTGTCTGCAAAAGATTTAGCTGATTATAAGAAGCAATTCGAAGATATCATCAGTCAGTTTTCTGCAAATAACTTTGCATCTTCAGGATTCCCAGCTTCAATGGGTAGAGAAAAGTTCTTACTTCTTGCTTTTGGTTCAACAACCAATACAGAAGCTGTAAACCAACTTTATGTATATCCAGAGCTTAGAGGACAATACATGGAAGATATCGAAGGTCATTTCAGTGCTACAAATTACACAATCTATGAAAAGCTTGCAGATCTTGCAGAGCTTCAATACAATAACTTTAAATCCATTAACGTAAGTCATTTATTAATTTATGTTGATACAAATGGCGACGGTTCACCAGATGATCCACAAAAGTATCTTGATAGTTTAGGTGCAGCTGGTGCTGAACAAGTCCTTGATGGTCTAGTTGAACTTGTTGAACTTCTTTATAACAAGGTTGGAGACTATAAGGGATTCCCAGAAGGCTTAACAGCACTTGCAGCTGAATTTAACAATTCAGGACGTATCCTACGTGGTAGTGTTACACCCCCATTTGATTATCAAATCGAACAATTATGGTCAAAATATCGTCAGTTAGGTTTCTACTTAAAGTATGAAACACTTCCATCTGCGATTACTAACACTTCAAATGTTATTACTGGTCAAAGTGTATTAGACCCTGTCTTCTACAATAGAGCAATGCAACTTCATGCACAACTTGAATTGATTCAAGATGATGCTTCTAAGTTCCCTCTATTAGACCTTTATCAAACAGTTATTACTAAAAATGCACTTGATGAAGTTAAGTCATCATTCGGTTGGCATTTAATTCTTGCTACTTCTGTTAAAAAGACAACATCTGCAGTATTTAGTGCAGCTGATGATGAAGAAGGCAAGTACGTATCATCAAGTGATGCAACATTAAATGTTTATAATGAAGACTCACTAACATTAACTGCATCACAGATCAAGTTCTATTTAACAGAACAAAAATCTGATGAAGGCGTTGTACTTCCACCTGTTGTACAAACTGCTGTATCAAGCTACTTAACTCCAGTACTTACAAGATATAACAACACCTACATGCAAAGAGAGTTAATCTTCAAGTTATTAGCAGATGCTACTTATGCAGATGCTAATGGCGCTGCAAGATTCCAAGTGATTAGACAAATCAACAGACGTCAGTTAAATGAATATCTATTATCAACAACTGGTGTTAATGATGTAAACTATGGTAATCTTTACGGTACTTGGTTTACAATTCTAGAAAGTGGTTTATAAGATTCAATTATAAAGTATAAGAGGCTACTCAATTGAGTAACCTCTTTTTTTACGATTTATTTGATTTTGTGCTTATAAAATCTTGTTTTATCCATCACAGAGATCATCTGAGTAAATACACCATCTGCTGTATCTTCCAAGGTTTCACCTAAAACAGTAAATTTAGAATCAATGGTATCTATAAACCATAGCAGTAACGCTTCACCTGTTTGAGGTTTCTTTGGAGAACCAAAGTTATATTGACCATGATGTGAGATAATCATGTGCTTTAGCATTAAAACTTCTTCTGTTTTTTCAAAGCCTAATTCTCTAGCGACTCGATCAATATCAACGGTTTGCATGACTAAATGTCCGATTAGTAAGCCTTCCTTTGTATATTCACCATCAACTCCACTAATCTCACTTATCTTTGACATATCGTGTAAAATCGTTCCTGAGTATAATAAGTCCTTATTCAAGTAAGGATAGATTGAGATGAATGGATCAATAAGCTTTAGCATTGTATAGGTATGATGTGATAGACCTCCAACATATGAATGATGGAATTTAGTTGCTGCTGGATGCATGTAAAACAATTTTTCGTTTTCCTTATATATCTTTTTAGTTATTTTCTTTAAAATTTCATTTTCTATTTTATTTAAATAGGATTCGATTCCTTTTTTGATTTGCATCATCGGAATCGGTGCGTAAACATAAAATCTTTCTAGGACCTTAGCAAGCTCTTCATCAGATAGCACTTCCTCTGCTGGAGTGAAGGAAAGACATTTTAAAATCAATTCATCTTCGATTTTTACGATTGCTTGAGCTTGAAATTCGTAAACCTTTCCCATGGATAAAAGTGGAAGTTGTTCAAAATCTAATTTCAAATTGATATGCTCGCTTTCTATGGTTAATACTGTAGTATTACAGAAGTGTGCTCCATGATTAATTGATTCGACTTTGCCTATAATCTTGTATGTCACATTTACATTTAGTTCCATGTTCAATCTCCTATTCTTTAACGTGCTCTAAAACGTAGGCTTCTAGTGCACTTTTTTCATTTTTCAATCTTCTATTTAAAACCTCAATAACCATTTCGGTTTGAAGGTTTTTAAGCCAAGAACCTGCTTTTTTATTGGTTAATTTCATGATCTCGGTTGCTCTTAGCTTTAAATCAAGGTCACTTTGAATTGGAAGATTTTCATAATCTAATTCAATTTTTGTCTTCAAATTCTTAGACTTACCCAACATGAAATTGACACGATTTGCTAGTAAGCATAAATCAATACCATAGGTATATAGTGTATAGGGGTCAAAATCCTGGTGCTTTTTCGCGAGCATGCTAGCAACCTCATAGCGGTGCTTATGTTTATTTGAAAATGGCCATTCAGTGGGAACAGATCCATGTAGAGTAAACGATAGTGCGAAGAATGCATCCACATAGGGCATTTCATCAAGTTTTAGTGTATATAAGAATCCCTTTTCTAGTCCAGGAAGTACTTCATGAACCTTCGTCGTTACAATCGATTGGATTGCGCGCTTGACGTGTGTCCCTTGAAGCATTTTAATGATTTCATTCAAAATGCGCTCCATAGCAACTTCCTTGAGTCTTAATCTAGACTCATAGATTGCATCTCTTGTCGCTGCATCAATTTGAAATCCTAGCTTGGACTGAAAATAGAAGGCACGCATGATTCTAAGTGCATCTTCATTAAACCGGTCTAATGGATTTCCAATTGTGCGAATGATTTTCGCGTGAATATCATTTTTACCACCAACATAATCGATGATTTCATTTTTTTCGTTCATTAAAAGACCGTTGATTGTAAAATCACGACGCTTAACATCTTCTTCTGCAGTTTCTGCGAAAGTGACGTTATCTGGGTGTCTTCCATCCTGATACTCACCATCGACTCTAAATGTTGTGACCTCATAGGTCTCTTCATTCATAAAGACAGTAACCGTTCCATATTTTAAGCCTGTTGGCTTTGTTCTAAATATTTTTGAAACCTCATGAGGCTTCGCATTCGTTGTAATATCAATATCTGTTAAGGGTATACGCAAAATATGGTCCCTTACGGCACCACCTACAATATATGCTTCAAATCCCTTTTTCTTTAAATCATTGATAACCCATTTTGCGCCTTTTATAGTCGACATTTTATCACCGTTAATATTATACCAAAAGTTAACGATTTATGAAACGTCGAGTTTCTTTATTTGAATGCATGGAGTTCATTTGATAAGATAATGCTGAGGTGATTTGACATGAGAAAAACGATTTTATATATCGCAATGACCTTAGATGGTTATATCGCGGATGACAAAGATGATTTTTCTTTTCTTGCCCCCTATAATGGATTAGAGAGTGTTTCAAAAAGCTACGAGAGCTTATTATCAAGAATTGATACCTTAATCATGGGAAAAAGAACCTTTGATGTCATCAATAGAATAGTAGATTGGCCTTATCAAAGTATCGAATCCTATATTATGACTAGAAAGATAGAAAAAGATCAAGATCATATTTTTTACCGCTCTGATATAAAGGAATTGATTACGGAATTAAAGAATAAAAATGGTAAGGACATTTGGATTGTTGGTGGTGGATTATTGATATCTAGCATGCTAGAAATGAATTTGATCGATGAATTTCAAATCGCGATAGTTCCAAAGTTAATAGGATCTGGAAAACCTTTATTTCCATCCATGAACTACCTGGAGGACTTAGAACTTATCGAGATGAAAAATTTAGATGGTCTCGTCTTTCTAACCTATAAAAAAAATAACAGCATTGGCTGTTAATTTTTCAAGAAGATTCCGACACCGATTACGTCAGGTCCGATATGTGCTCCAACAACTGGTGTACTTGGAGCTTCATAAAGATTCTCTAATCCCAATTCGTTTTTTAAGGTTTCGATAAAATGTGCTCTAAGTCTTGGATTCCCAGTATATAAAACATAGGCATCAAATTCTCTTCCATTGGTATATGCAATCACCTTGCTGGCAATCGATGATAATGCATTTTTAATGTTTCTAATTTTTTCAATCGATACAATATGACCTGATTCTTGAACCTGAAGAATCGGTTTTATTTTTAAAAGCCTTCCAACAAATGCTTGTGCATTGCTTAATCTTCCGTTATTCACTAAATAGGTTAATGAATCAACCGCGAAGAAAATCGTATTTCTTTTTCTCATTTCAATGAGATGTGTCTCAATTTCATCAAATGTTTTGTTTTCTCTTAGCATTTTATCAGCCTCAAGAGCGAAAAGTCCTTCGGAGAAACAAACCGTTTTTGTATCAAAGACTCTAATCTTCATTTTATCTTCGAGTTCCTTACTTGCTAGAACAATCGCGTTATGTGTACCACTTAAAACTGAAGCGATTGTCGTTACGAAGATTTCATTATATCCTTGTTCATAAAGTTCTTCAAAAAATGAAATAACTTCACCTACAGATGGTTGACTTGTTTTAGGAATTAAATCGGGTTCATCTCGAAGTATCCGGTAAAACTCATCTGCCTTTAAATCTTCTCCATCCAAATATCCCTTTTCATTCAAAAATACCTTGATTCTTAATATTTTGACATGGTGAGAAAATGGATAGTAATCCAATCCACCAGTCGATGTATCTACGATGATACGGTTCACCTTAAGGCCCCCTTCGATTCGAACATATCTATCATATCAAATATAAGGATAACTGTAAAGGTATGCTATACTAAAATAGTGGTGATCCTATGAAATATTTGAAGGAAAAGACGATTCATCAAATCGATATCAATAAGTCAATCTTTATTGGAATACTATATCCCTTAACCTCTGAGGCTGATATATCTTTATGTCTTAATGACGCAAAAGAATCCTTTCCTAAGGCCAATCATTATTGTAGTGCTTCTATTTTTGGTGATACTGGTGAACATCAAACGGCATCCGATGACGGTGAACCATCACGTACTGCAGGTATTCCTATATTAGAGGTATTAAAGCATCATGATGTTACCAACATCTTATGCGTGGTTGTTCGTTTTTTTGGAGGAATTAAACTTGGTGCTGGTGGACTTTTAAGAGCATATACAAAGGCGAGTGCTGATGTGATCAAGCTCGCTAAGTTTTATCAAAAGAAAACAGTCCCCTCCTATGAAATTACCTTTGGATATCATCTGATTAATCAAATGGATCAGTTTTTAAATGAAAAAGCGACAATCGTCACGAAAAGCTTCCTGACGAATGTCACTTATAAAATCATAGTGAATGCTGATACTTCTTTACTAACTGATATTTCACATCAGCTCATCGGTTACAAGGAACTACCATCAGAAACAATTTTTATCGATTCATAAAGCCTAAATGGCTTTTTTTTAATCTCCGAATTGTCCATAATAAAAGGCTTGATTATTAATCTCATTAAGCATCCACTCTGCTCTTTGATTCATAAAGCTCATGACATATTGAACTTGACCTTGATGGGTGGTTTCAGCCAATACCTCCCATGGATTTGGCCATATATATCTATTCATGATATCCCATTTTAAGAAGTTTCTATGTGCCATATTGGAAATAGACTCTGCTAAAACTGGTATCATTTCAAGAACCTGTGGTAAAACATCTAAATAAAAATCATTGTATCTTTCTCTGTAGAGCAGTCTAACCTCAAGAATATCCATCATGAGCTTAAACATTCTATTTTTATGCTGTCTCATTCCATAAAAGCCTTCGGGACCGTAATCAATATAATCGGCATTCCCATAAGCTAAATCAAAATCCCAAAGTGGACCATATTGGAGTGGCCCATCTTTTTCTTTATACATAAATACAGAACTCCAACCTACATCCACATTTTTGACAAACTCATGGACAATAAAATGTGCAATCCAATTATCAAGATTGATGTAGGACTGATAGTTAGATTTCGCAATTAACATATTTTCAACCATTTCAACGTAGGCTTTAATATATGTTGCATGTCCACTAGTAAAATTTAGATCATCTGAGTCAGGATCTTTGATTTCATAAGGAACTCCGCGGACAACAAACCAATCCCAACCAGGAATTATATCATGGTCATAAAATCTTTGGTCCATTTCAAAAAAATAACCTGTATTGATTTCACCTGGAATAGATTCGATCATAAACTTATTCTTATGCACTTCCACATGTTCAGTTAAAACATAGACTCCACGGTAATCATCATTGACATAAAGCTCTACGAACCTTGTTTCTAGACTATAGGGTAGATCATCCATCAATGATACCATTTTTTGAGTAATGACATTGCGCATCAATGATTTATCTGCAAATTCAGCGAGTAATACATAATTCTTCGCCTCTGGCATTCCTAAAATGGAGGTATTTTCGTCAAATCTCAAACGATAAGGCTTTTTATCAGATAAAAACCAGGTTGAATTGCCTCTTCCTCTAAGCTGTGCAGCTGCAGTCTCATGTTCAATAACACCTACACTATTTTTCTTTGTTTCAACTCTGACATTGGTTTGAACATAATCTTCCTTACCAACCTGTCCTAAGGGTACCGGAAGAGTTAGATAGATTTTAGTGTTATTATAGCCAGATTCAAGGGATAGATGTCTAAACTCAGTTGTAAAGGTAAGCTCAGTAACGCCTCTTTTGATTTTATATTCAAGGGTAGCGTCACGATCGAAAAATGGGGATTCGTAGATAAATTCATTCGTGAAAATTGAATCGCCAAAAGTATAAGTAATATCGTAATGATTCTCGACTGGTAAACTAAAATTAGAATTGACAACCTCAGGCACTGATTCATCGATAATCTTGGCTAAAGCTTTGATCTCTTCGGTGTAATCGATAGTATCTATGGGTGTCAATGTAATATCGATATTGGTACATGAAACCACAAATATCAATAGTAAAATCAATAGCATGAATAGATATAGTTTTTTCATGTTCACTCCTTTTCTTTAAAAAAAGCATAGGAAAATTCCTATGCCATTAAGTCATATAACCAACAAGTAGCTGTGAAACCCTAACCATGACCTCTGCTAAAAGGTGTGCCGAAATGAGTGCAAGTAGAAAATACCCTGCCTTAATTTCCCAAAGTTTCATCTTTTCAAACTTATCTTCAATGTGTAATGCTCTAAGTATTCTTAAGGAAATCCAAAAGAATACGATGAGTGATACAAAATAAATCAGATCATCCATAGGATTTAACCTCCTTATAGCTGTCCTGCCTTGCTCTTCGTGATATTTTCTTTCAATTCACGTTCCTGCTTGGAAAAATCAATGTTTTCCTTTTTAGTCATTTCAAGCTTTTCCTTTTTCATCTTATCAAAGGCAAGAGTTGCCTTTTCTAAAGTGGCTCCCATTTGAGCCTCAAGAGCAAGAACGGATAGCTCGTTATTTTTAAATTCAACTACAGCTTGTTCGACCACTAAAAAACTCTCGTTTTTATCTTTGACAAACTTGAGATAACCCTTTCCAACATGTAAAATGATTGGAATATGGTTATTTAAAATACCGGTATCTCCATCTTCATTTCTAATAATGGTGTATTCAATTTCATCTGAATATGTCTTGCCGAGTTGAGTAAGTACCTTGAAAATCATAATGTTTTCGCCTTCTTTATTGCTTCATCAATGTTACCGACCATATAAAATGCATCTTCTGGAAGATTGTCGTGTAAGCCTTCGATAATTTCCTTAAAGCTTCTAACCGTTTCCTTGACAGGAACGAATACACCAGGTTGACCAGTAAACTGTTCAGCAACATGCGTATTTTGTGATAAAAACATTTGTAGGCGTCTAGCTCTATGAACAACAAGCTTATCTTCATCTGTTAATTCATCCATACCTAAAATCGCGATAATATCTAAAAGCTCGTGATATCTTTGAATCATCTTTTGAACAGCACGTGCTGTATCATAATGCTCTTTACCAACGATTTGTGGAGTTAAAGCTCTAGATGTTGATGCGAGTGGGTCAACTGCTGGATAAATACCGATTTCAGTCAGTCTTCTAGAAAGGTTTGTTGTTGCATCCAAATGGCTAAAAACCGTTGCTGGTGCAGGGTCTGTGTAGTCATCTGCTGGAACATATACTGCCTGAATCGATGTAATCGATCCATTTTTAGTTGATGTAATTCTTTCTTGAAGTCTTCCCATTTCAGTAGCAAGTGTAGGCTGGTAACCAACAGCTGAAGGCATTCTACCTAAAAGCGCGGAAACTTCACTACCTGCTTGAATGAAACGGAAAATGTTATCGATAAATAATAAGACGTCTTGTTTACTTTCATCTCTAAAATGCTCTGCCATCGTTAAACCAGTTAACGCGACGCGCATTCTAGCTCCGGGTGGCTCATTCATTTGTCCAAAGACCAGTGCTGTCTTATCGATAACACCAGAGGCAATCATTTCTTGATAAAGCTCATAGCCTTCTCTTGTTCTTTCCCCTACTCCGGCAAAAACTGAGATACCTGATCTTTCTTGAGCGACGTTATGGATTAATTCTTGAATTAATACGGTCTTGCCGACTCCGGCACCACCAAACAATCCAATTTTTCCGCCTTTAATATAAGGAGCGAGTAAATCAATGACCTTAATTCCTGTTTCTAGAATTTCTACTTCACTCGATAATTCATGAAATGGAGGAGCTGATCTATGAATACTCATTTTTGGTGGATCAATAAGGGGTTCACCTTCATCGATTAGGTCACCGAGTACGTTAAACATACGCCCTAATACAGCTTTACCAACAGGAACCTGAATCGATGTACCTGTAGGTTTTACAGGTAAATCTCTTTTTAGACCTTCAGTTGGTTCAAGTGCGATTGTACGGACGACGTGATCACCTAGATGAAGTGCAACCTCAAGGGTCACTGTTTTATTTTCATCGACTAAAACGATGAGTGCATCATAAATCGATGGGAGCTCGTCATCAAAATGAACGTCTACGACTGGACCGATAATTTGTGTAATTTTACCTTGCATCTTGTTTCTCCTTTCCTAAACGTTCGAACCATTGACGACGTCAATGAGTTCGCTAGTAATTTCTTGTTGTCTTGCTCGATGATATAACGTATGTAATCGATCAACGATATCATTTGCGTTATCTGTAGCACTGCGCATAGCAACCATTCTAGCTGCATGCTCGCTAAGCTTTGCATCTGAGAGTGCTTTAAATATCGAAGATTCGATATAAATATCAACTGTTTGATTCAATATAATTTCTGGACTAACGTCATAGATAAACTGTTCCTTACTCTTCTTAGTGTTTTCTTTGAAGATGACGGGAAGAATGGTTTCTTTTTTGACGATTTGGGTTGCTGTATTGACGTAGTGATTATGATATAAAATAACCTCATCAATTGTCTTATCTATAAAGACATCCTTAATTAGTTTTGCATAATGTCTGAAGTACATGGTTGAGACATCATCTCGGTTATAAATGATCTCTTCATTGATGATTGGGAGCTTACGTTTAACTGCGAAATAATAGCCTTTTTTGCCTAGTACAAGCACTCTGTAGTCTTCCTTGGATAAATCCTTGGTTTCCTCAATAAAGGCTTTAAAGAGCTGATTGTGGTAGCTTCCTGCAAGACCTCTATCTGATGTAACTAATACATATAGCTTGGTCTTCCCTTCATTGACTGAAGTGATCCGCTGTGCTTCATAAATGCTTTGATCTGAGTATCTTAGGATGTCATGAATTTTAGAAACGAAAGCGAGTGAGTGGTTTAAATGCTCGGTAGACTTCTTGATTTTGGATAAGGCAATATTATGCATCGCTTGTGTAATGGCAGCCGTTTTTTTAATTGCCGTCATTCTAAGCTTAATATCCTTTAATCCCATTAGACTAACCTCTTAAGACCTTGAATAAAGGAATCGAGTTCTTTCTTGTCTGGTAAGCTCTTCGTTTCAATTAAGTGAGCATTAATTTTCTTACCTAAGTCATTCATTTGCAAGCCTTGAGCAATTTCATATTCTAATGCTTTGACTTGTTCTATGTTTAAATCATCCATGTATCCTTCGGATAAAGCAAAGATGGTAACAATTTGGGTTGGCATTTGAACAAGCTCATGAACATCTTGTTTCAAAATTTCTACAGTTTTTCTACCGCGTTCTAGTCTCTTTTTCGCACTTGCATCTAAATCAGATCCAAACTGTGCAAATGATTCTAATTCTCGGTAGTTTGCTAGATTGATACGAATCGCTCCAGCAACCTTTTTCATTCCCTTCCATTGTGCGGCTCCGCCGACACGGGATACGGATAGACCAGCATTAATCGCTGGGCGAATACCAGAATAGAAGAGTTCAGCCTCTAAAAATATCTGACCGTCCGTGATTGAAATCACGTTCGTAGAAATATATGCTGAAATGTCTCCTGCTTTTGTTTCTATAATAGGTAGTGCTGTAATAGAGACACCAACTTATTTATCGTTTAGACGATCTGAAAGCTCTAATAGTCTTGAATGTAGATAGAATACGTCACCTGGGTATGCTTCTCTTCCCGGTGGTCTACGTAGTAGTAGAGATAATTCACGGTAGGCTACCGCATGCTTGGATAAATCATCATAAACAATTAAAACATCCTTACCCTTTTCCATAAAGTATTCACCCATGGTAACACCAGCAAATGGTGCAAGATATAGTAATGTTCCTTCTCTAGATGCTCCAGCAGTAACAACAATCGTATATTCCATTGCTTGATGCTGCTCGAAGAGCTGCACAAGCGTAGATACTGAAGATTCCTTTTGACCAATCGCAACATAAATACAAATCGTATTTTTTCCCTTTTGGTTCAAAATCGTATCAACTGCTAATGTCGTTTTTCCTGTTTGTCTATCACCGATAATTAATTCTCTTTGACCGCGACCAATTGGAACTAAAGCATCAATAACCTTGATCCCTGTTTCCATCGATGCATTAATCGATCCACGTTGCATAACGCCTTGAGCTCTTCTTTCTACTGGAAGAAAGTGCTTGGCATTGATAGGTCCGCCTGCATCGAGTGGTTCTCCTAAAGGATTAACAACTCTACCTAAGAGTTCTTCACCTACGGGTACTTCAAAGATACGTTTCGTGGTTTTAACTAAATCGCCTTCTTTAATTTTATCGCTTTCACCCAAAAGAATAACACCGACGTGATGTTCTTCAAGGTTAAAAACAAGCCCTTTTACGTCGTGAGGAAACTCTAGGAGCTCTCCCATCATGGCTTGCTGGAGACCATAAACGATAGCGATACCATCACCAACGCTTAAGACCTTACCAATATTTTCTAATTTGACGTCCTGCTCGAATGACTTGATCTGCTTTTTTATGATCTCGGTCATTTCTTGAACTTTTATTTTTGACAATTTCTACACCACCTTAAATCGTTGTATATAATTCTTCTATCTCGCGCGCAACCGAATGGTCTAGTGATTGTCCTTGATAGACAACTTTGAGACCCCCTAAAAGCGTTGGGTCGATTGTAATATGAAGTGAAACTGTTTGGTTTGGAAATCTTGGCTGGATTGCTTTTACCAATCTGGCTTCAACTTCAGTAGAAATGGGCTTTGCAGAATAAACGTGAAGATGCGCAATCTTCTGATAAACTCTGGAAAGTAATGTCCATTCCGTATATATTTCTTGATACAAATGAATATTATTCTTTTGGGCTAGCATTTTTAAAAATGCTAAAAATGAGATGTCATACTCAAGTGCATCAATCATTTTCGTTTTTTCAGTAAAGCTAATCATCGGTGAATCCATTAAGGTTACCCATGAAGGATTCTTTTCGACAGTATCTTTGAAATCATCGAAATGATAGGTCAAGGTATCAATCTTTTTTTCTTCTTTGGCAATCGAAAAGAGTGCCTTTGCATAATTCGAGATACGCATTATTTTGTACTCTCGCGAAGAATTTCTTCAATGATATCCTGATGAACAGATTCATCAATTTCTCTTTTCACGATTTTTTCGGCAGCAAGAAAAGCAACCTCTTTAATCGATTGTTTGATGTCTTCGTTTGCTTGCATAATCTCAAATTCGATATCCTTTTCAGCTTGGTCTAAGCGACGTTTCGCTTCCTTCTTCGCATTGGTTATCATTTCATCTTGTTGTTTGTATGCTTCAAGCGTTAATTTTTCTTTTAATTGTCTAGTCTCTTCCTTCATAGCCTCGTAGTCTTTTACCGATTGATCCTGAAGTTCTCTAGCGTGTGCTCTTTCCTTTTCAGCATTATCAAGAGCTTCCGTTAAGGCCGCCTGTCTTGCTTCTAAGAATGTAGTCACTTTGCTCCAAAGAAATTTTTTGATAATCAGCACTAAAAGTACGAACGCAATGATATTCAATAAGACAATATCAGGCCTATTCAAGACGGAATATAATCCCTCTTCAATCGCCACTACAGCATCTTCAAATATCTCGTTCACTTAGATCAAATCCTTCGTCTTTTATTTTGAAACAAGAATAAATGCAATAATTAAACCATAAAGACCAGTAGTTTCAGCAACAGCTTGACCGATTAACATCGTTGATGTAATTTTTCCAGCAGCTTCTGGCTGACGTCCTACAGCTTCAACAGCCTTAGATGCAGCAATACCTTGACCAATCGCGGTACCAACACCTGTAAATACGGCAATACCTGCTCCAACATAGGCTAGTCCACTAGCTAATTCGCCAGGCATAGATTCTAAAATTAATGGTAAAATAGAACTTAAAAATGTTAACATTGTTTTTCTCCTTATAAAATTATTCTATCTCTAAATCCGCTTCATCAATTTTTTGAGAAGCAAATATTACAGTCAATAAGACAATCACAAGCGTTTGAATGAGGCCGAAGGCGATATCAAATAGCATGTGCAATGCGGGTGTAAATAATAGTGAGAACCATCCAGCACCACGATAAACAACGGTTAAAATCAAGGCTCCACTGGCAATATTACCGAACAAACGGAGTGCCATGGAGATGATTGGTGTAAATTCACTAATAACATTTAATGGAAACATTAGAGGAATTGGTTTAAATATTCCTAAGAAGTGTCTCCAGCTTTGTGAAACAAATCCTGTGATTTGAATCACGAAAAATGCAGTAATCGAAAGTGAAAAGGTAATCGCTGTATATCTAGTTGGGGAATCTAATGCAAATATCCCTGAAATATTGGATAGAAAGACATAGATTGCCATAGTCAATGCAATTGGCGTTAAAAATCTCCAATTTTTACCAACGTAGCTTCTAACAAATTTGTTAAGCATGTCAACAAATGATATGATTCCAACCATGAATAAATTGGGTTTGCCCCCTACATCAAGCCTTGCAACACTATTCCCTATAAAAAACGCGAAAATCGAGATCACAGCCATTAAGAATAATGAGGTTAAGAAGTAATTAGGTAGTGAGTTGATATAATCAAGTATTGTTTGTATCATTTTCTTCTACCTCAACTTCCTTAGGCTTTTTAATCAGTGGTGTTGAATAAAGGATTGCTCCAAATTTAATCGATGCAATACCGAGTAATAAGAATATATAAGAATTAATCATGACTTGAGTTCCTAGCTTGTTTGTATCAAAATATACAATCGCAATAATCACGATATAAAATACATAGCGCTGAATCAAATGGGTGACTAGCTTATAGGATGTTAATTTATTTTTTGTAACCTGAATCATCAAGCTATGGTTAAAAAGGGCAACGGCAGAGCCGAGGATTGCCCAAATAAGATAGTCATTAAAAAATATGAGTGTAACCAGTGCTAAGATTATTGAATAAATCAGAGCAATGATGCTAATGACGTGAACGTCTTTCATTGCGTTCCTCACTTTTCATAAATTGATAGACAGTCATAAACCCGATCATGACACCAAGTGCAAGACCAATGGCAGTGTAATAAATATAGGTATCTCCATCAGGATCAGTTCTTGTTCCGATATAATAACCTAATAATGATAGCCCAATCACAGTAAAAATCATCTGCATGACTACCATATAAGTCATAAATATTCTTTTTGCTTTATTTCTTCTATTTGGTTCCAAATAAACGATCCCCACAGTCTCCAAGACCAGGAACGATATACCCGTTTTCATTTAAGTGACTATCAAGAGCGGCAAGATAAATACTGACATCAGGATGCTCCTTCTGCAATCTTGCGACACCCTCAGGACAGCCAACTAATCCGACATAACGAATATCCTTAGCTCCTCTAGCCTTTAGTATCTCTATAGCTTTGCAAGCAGATCCTGCAGTTGCAAGCATAGGGTCAACAACCAATACAACACTTTGTTCTATATCTTTAGGAAATTTAGAATAGTAAACCTGAGGCTGTAATGTTTCCTCATCTCTATAAAGTCCGATATGTCCGATTTTAGCGGTTGGGATGATATTATGAATTCCTTCTACCATTCCTAGACCTGCTCTTAAAATAGGGACGATTACGATTTGTTTTTCAAGCTCATGAGCTATCATTTCACACATCGGTGTTTCAATCGTTACTGGTTTGGTTGTGAAATCACGCGTGATTTCATAGGTAATCAAACCACCTACCTCAGATACACTTTCTCTAAACTCTTTTGTTCCGGTTCTTTTGTCTCTAATACGTGCCATTTTGTGGTCGATTAAAGGATGATTCAGAATCACTACTTTACTCATTTCTATTCATTCCCCTCTATTTGTTTTATTTTATCAATTCTCGTTTGATGACGATTCTCAAACGTGGATCCCATAAAGGTTTTGATGATTGAAATGGCTAAATCTGCTGAAGTTGTTCTTCCGCCTAAAGCAAGTACATTTGCGTTGTTATGCTCTTTAGCGAGTCTTGCAGTCATTTCATCGTATACTAATGCCGCTCGAACACCTCTAATTTTGTTCGCTGCGATACTAATACCGATGCCTGTTCCACAAATCGCGATACCAAAGTCATAGGGCTCTTTAGTAACAGCTAGACCAACCTTTTTCCCAAAATCTGGGTAATCAACTGAATCATTTGAATTGGTTCCAAGGTCTTTGTAATCAATTTTTTCGGTGTCGAAATAGGCTTTGATTTTTTCTTTTAGTTCATAGCCACCATGATCACTACCAATCACTATTCTCATATGATTCCTCCTCTATCGGACTCTTTAGATATTATATCATAAAAATATATTTTTATACCAAAATACTATCCCTCAAACGAAAGAAAAAAGATGTGTTTGCATCTTTATTCTTGAGTTTCGTTATAGTAAGCTTTCTTTCTTTCATTGGCTCTCAATATTGCTTTTCTTAAGCGAATGCTTTTTGGAGTTATTTCGATGAGTTCATCATCGTTAATAAATGCTAAACATGCTTCTAGATTCATAGTCTTTGGTCTCTTTAGGATGACTGTTGAATCCTTACCAGCTGAACGCATATTTGTTAATTGCTTTTCCATCGTAACATTGACGACCATGTCGGTATCCTTGTTACATTCTCCAACGATCATACCTTCATAAACAGATACACGTGGGTCTAAAAACATTTCTCCACGGTCCTCTAAACGACCAATTGCGTAGGCAGTAGTCATTCCGTTATTCAGTGATACTAAGGCACCAGATCTTCTATTTCCAACTGTTTCATAGACCATTGGTCTATAATCTAGGAAGATATGAGATAAAATACCATAGCCTTTAGTCGCTGTTAAGAACTGAGTCATGAATCCGATTAATCCGCGAGACGGCATAATGTAATGAATTCTAGCATAATCTCCATGCTGATTCATTTGAATCAAATCGCCCTTACGTTCTCCAAGCATTTCAATAACTGTTCCCATAAATTCTGATGGGCAGTCGATTTGGACATCTTCATAGGGTTCATGCTTGACTCCATCAACTGTCTTAACGATAACACGTGGACGAGAAACCTGGAATTCATAGTTTTCTCTTCTCATATTTTCAATTAGAATACCTAAATGCAATTCTCCACGACCTGATACAATCCAAGCCTCAGACATTCCAATACGGTCAACTCTTAGACTGACGTCTTTTTGAGTTTCTTTATAAAGTCTTTCATCTATTTTAGATGCAGTTACGAATTTTCCTTCTTTACCTGCAAATGGGCTATTGTTTGTTAGAAATGTCATCTGAACTGTTGGTTCATCGATATGTAAGTGAGGTAGAGCATCTTCGTAACCAACTGCAGTGACTGTTTCACCGACATGAATATCAGGAAGTCCAGCAACAGATACGATATCTCCTGCATAAGCCTCAGGAACTTCTATTTTATCCATTCCCATGCTTTGTAAAATCTTTTGAATTCTAAATTGAATGATAGAACCATCCATACGTACACAAGATACTGTATCATTGACACGCATTGTACCCTTATAAATTTTACCAATTCCCATACGTCCAACATAATCGTTATAATCAATTAATGCTGGTTGAAATTGTAGTGGTCCTTCAGCGATTTGATTGGGTTGTGGGATTGCTTTAATGATGGTATCTAAGATAGGTTCCATCTTGATATCCATATCTAAATGAGGGATGTAATTTGCTAACCCTTGAATTCCTGATGCGTATAAAACAGGAAAATCAAGCTGATGTTCATCAGCTCCAAGGTCTATAAATAGATCGTATACTTCATTAACAGTTCTTTGTATGTCAGCGAATTTTCTATCAATCTTGTTAACAACAACGATTGGTAATAATTTCGCTTCCAATGCTTTTTTAAGTACAAATCTAGTTTGTGGCATCACGCCTTCATATGCATCAACTAAAAGTAATACACCATCCACCATATACATAATACGCTCTACTTCACCACCAAAGTCAGCATGACCTGGAGTGTCAAGAATGTTAATACGATAATTTTTATAGACAATAGCAGTATTTTTAGCAAGGATCGTAATCCCGCGTTCTCTTTCTATATCGTTTGAATCCATGACACGATCATCAAGCTGAGCATGTGCATCATATCTCTCGCTTTGCTTCAAGATTTGATTCACTAGTGTTGTTTTACCATGATCGACATGGGCAATAATTGCGATGTTTCTTATTTCCATAAATACCCTCTTTTCATAACCTTACTTATTATATACTACTTTTCTTAATTTAAAACAAAAAAAGTCTCAAAAACGAAGTCTTTTGTACTGTTTAACGATGTTATTTCAGTTGCATGACTTCTTTTGATGACTATACAGTTGATTTGACCTGATATTACAGTGCTTATAGGAAAATATTTGATAATAATGATTTACTCTACCAATTCTTGATTTAAAACTCCACCGATACCAATCAAGGTAAACCGGTCTTTACCTGCTAAATCCTTAAGCTGAATGATGCTTGATTCGGGATAGACAAATGTAGCGTATTTAAGGATTTCATCGCTTTGTTGAAAGCCATGTTCAAATGCGATTAAGGCTTTTTCCTTGATAAATAATTTT
This sequence comes from Acholeplasmataceae bacterium, assembly GCA_030656435.1. GTDB lineage: Bacteria > Bacillota_I > Bacilli_A > Acholeplasmatales > Acholeplasmataceae > Peloplasma. Next base: position 22,065 of record JAUSOA010000021.1, read on the forward strand.
GATTGTTCGATTATCTTTTTGTAGAAATCTGTGCCAAGTGTACCTCCATAGAGTGCAACACTTGGTTCTTTTTTGACCATAGGATCGACAATTTCACTGTCTGGAATATAGGGTGGATTTGAGACGATAATGTCAAATTTTGTATCTATATTTTGGAATAAATCGCTTAAGATAATTTTCGCTTTTGCTTTCAGATTCTTTTTGTTTTTTGTAGCGACGTTTAAAGCATCTTGACTAATATCTGAAATGGTTACATTTAAGTTTTCTTCTTCCAATGCAAGTGTTAAACCAATGCATCCACTGCCTGTACCAAGATCTAAAACATCAATTTTTTCATTATCAAAATATTGATCATAATAATAAAGTACATGCTCAACTAATTGTTCGGTTTCTCCTCTAGGAATTAAAACGTGTTCATTGACTATTAATTGATAACCATAGAAATAAGAATGCCCTATTAGATGTTGTACTGGTATGTGATGGTTAATGTAAAGATCTAGTTTCTCTAAAAATGTTTTTTCTAGTGAAGCATCAACTTCCTTTTTTAAGTTTAAAAAGAATTGATGAGGATCTTGATTTGAGAGTTCCATTAAAAGCAGCTTGACTGCTTCTTCCTCTTTTTGTGAATTTTTGATTTTTTTATAGGAAAGCTTTAGGAGTTCTTGGAATGTCACTTCATTTCTCCTGTAAGCTGACGTTTTTGAAATTCATTTTGAAGGGGTTCTAAAATCAGTTCTATTTTACCTTCCATAATAACATCTAATCTTTGAAGAGTTAATCCGATACGGTGATCTGATACTCTATTTTGAGGGTAATTGTAGGTTCTGATTTTCTCACTGCGATCGCCGCGTCCAATTAGAGATTTACGCTCTGCACCTTCTTTAGCAAGCTGTTCTTCAATCATCGCATCAAATATTCTAGTCTTTAGTAGTCTAAAAGCCTTATCTTTATTTTCATGCTGACTCTTTCCTTCTTGACATGAAACAGCAGTATTGGTTGGAATATGAGTTAAGCGTACAGCAGATTTTGTAGTATTTACCGATTGTCCGCCTGGGCCACTTGAGTTAAAGGTGTCAAAACGGATATCTTCCCATTTGATTTCGAATTCAAGTTCTTCAGCTTCTGGCATAACTAAAACTGTAGCTGTTGAGGTATGTACTCTACCCATCGATTCAGTTTCAGGAACTCTTTGAACACGGTGTGTTCCAGATTCATATTTAAGTTGAGAATATACTTTTTTGCCTGAAATCATAAATTCAATCGATGTATATCCACCCATTGCACCTTCCATGGCGTTTAGGATTTCAATTTTCCATCCGACAGCTTCTGCATACTTAGAATACATTCTAAATAAGTCTCCTGCGAAGATATTACCTTCATCTCCACCTGCGGCGCCTTTGATTTCCATAATAACGTTTTTCTCATCATTAGGATCCTTAGGAAGTAATAGTATTTTTAGTTTTTCTTCTGTTATATCTAATGTTTCATTTAAATTATCGATTTCAAGCTGAGCCATCTCAAGGATTTCATCATCTTTTTCACCCTTAATCATTTGTTCTAAATCACGTAATTCCGCGATTTTAGACTTATAAAAACGGTACATTTCTACCGCTTCTTGTATTGCACTAGATTCTTTTAATAATTTTGTCATTTCTTTGATTCCAAGCGTTCCAGTTGAAAGTTTATCTTGCATTTCCTGTAACTGCTTTTCCATAATCTCTAATCGATCATACATTTTTATCACCCGCCTAACAATATTACCATATTTTTCAGGTATTTTCCACTGTAAACAGCGTTAATGTGCATATTAGAAACATTATGTGTGACTAAGCGTATCCACTGGAAAAAGAATAAAAATATGATATACTATAGTTGAATAAAAACGAAAGGAAAGGGTATAAAAATGGAAAAACTATATCAGGCTTTAAACAAGCAAGTTTCAAATTTTAGTGTATTATTTACGAAGTTACATCATTTTCATTGGTATGTAACAGGTCCTAATTTTTATCCACTACATGCTAAATTCGAAGAATTCTATGATGAAGTGAATGAACTTTACGACGCATTTGCAGAAAGATTATTGATGATTGGTGGACACCCAGTTTCTAATCAAAAGGGTTACTTAGCATTAACTTCCCTTAAGGAAGCTAGTGGTACTGAAAAGCCAGAAGAAATGATTAAACACGTTTTAGATGATTTCAAGTTATTGGCAGTTGAGTTAAAGGAAGTATTGAAAATAGCTGAAGAGCTTGGAGATGAAGTAACTGCTGACTTAGTCATTGGAACACTTTCAAGTTTTGAAAAGCATATTTGGATGTTGACGTTTACTCTAAAGTAGTACTCAATTAGAAGATATAAATAAAAATGAGAGTTCTTATGTAATTTTGAAATTTACATAAGACATAAACGAGTGATCATAATAATGATTAACTGTTTATTGACTCTCATTTTTTTATATATTTGAATTGATTGACCACACTTTTTGAACATTTATTGTACAGTTGGTGTCTAATTGAATCTACATACATCACTGGATTGTTAGCACAATATGCATACATGTTGGATAATTGACTGTCTCCTCTGGATTAAGTGATTTTAGATATTGTTTTTATATAATCCTTGATCAAAAAAGACAAGAAATAAGGAAATGTATAAAATTGTTCATTATATCCGCTTTCAAGTACTGCTTTATAAATTGGTTCTTCAATAAAATTGATATAGATGATTTTTTGGTAGTTCTCTTTTGTAAATTTAAGTATGGATTGAGTTTTACCTACTTGTCTAGGACCTTTGATGACTAGCGGCTTTTTCTCCTTATTGTTTTTCCATTCTAATAGGAACCGATCAATTTTCCGTTTTAAATACATACGCTTCACCTAAACTTTATCATACACATTTTTAAGCAAATATTCAATCATTCTATCACATTATTATAACGATTTTTCTATTGTTTCTCACATTTTTAATGATTATTCAATATGCAATATGTCTTTTTCGCACATTTGATATTTTAAATACATGAATTTTTTATGGACATCCGCCTTTGCTTTGGATTGATATCACAGCCCACTGTTTAATTTCCATACCAATCCAGTATATTGTTGTCTTCTAGTCAGATCTCTTACATCCCATTCAAAATTAATAGTCAAATAGCTTGAGCGGGTGTCTAGGATTGATGTTACATTTCCATACCAATCCACTTAACCCATAAAAACAAAAAAAGTGCTCCATTTCACATGTGAATGAAAAGCACTTTATGGTTTTATTTAGTCTTTAACCGAATCGTCATCACGATCGGATTGAGCTGTAAATCTTGAGAATTCAGTATCAAATCTGAATCCTAAACGAATACCTGCCATACCTTGACGGTTTTTCGCAATCGATAGTTCGACTTCACCAGTTTTATTTTCTGGATTATGAACATAATAATCATTTCTATATAAAAACATTACGATATCGGCATCCTGTTCAATCGAACCAGATTCACGAAGATCAGCTAATACCGGTCTTTTATCTTCTCTCTTCTCAACTTCTCTAGATAGCTGAGATAGTGCCAAGATAGGAATCTTTAATTCTCTAGCCATTTGCTTTAAAGATCTTGAAATCTTCGCGACTTCTTCTTGTCTATTTCCCGATCTGTCATCACCCTTAATTAACTGCAAATAGTCAATGACTACGAAATCAAGCTTTCCTTCTTGAGAAAGCTTTCTACATTTCGCTCGAATATCTGCAACACTGACTGCTGCTGAATCATCAAATGAGATATGTAGCTTCGATAAGGACTGCATACCACCTTCTAAAAATTGCCATTCTCTTGATGTTAAATGCCCTGTTTTAATCTTATTATTTTCAATATTGGATTCCGAAGATAGCATACGTGCAGCAAGCTGCTCGTTACTCATTTCAAGAGAGAAAATAGCGACTCCTGCTTGACCATCCTTATTACGTTTAGCCACATTTAACGCCAAATTCATCGCGAATGCGGATTTACCCATTGATGGACGGGCTGCAAGAATAATAAGTTCTTCTGGTTGAAGTCCAGCTGTAAGCTGGTCAAGGTTAGAAAATCCAGTTCTAAGTCCGGTAATCCCACCTTTTTTATCTCTATTCTTCTCTGTTTTTTCTTTAACTTCTCTAATAACATCAGCAAGTTCAGAAAACTCAGAGGTTTTTCTTTTTTGTGCAAGTGCGAAAATACTTTCTTCCGCAAGTGTCAAATATTCATTTGCATCCATATCACCGGAATATCCAGTTTCTAATATTTCTGATGCGAGTTGAATAACCTGACGCTTCATGGATCCATCTCTAACAAGCTCTACATAGGTTTCTAAATGCTTGGTTGAAGGAACTGTTTCAGATAACGCTAAAAGATACTTCATTCCACCAGCTTTTTGAAGGTTTTGACCTTCTTCAAGCTTAGCTGCGACTGAAGTATAATCGATTTTCATCGTATTGTTATGTAGTTCCTTCATTGCTTCAAAAATCAGTTGATGTGCTTGTTCAAAGAAGTCTTCATTATTCAGTTGATCAACTACTGATACAATCTCTTTAGGATCTAAAAATATAGTTCCTAAAACTGATTGTTCGGCTTCATGATGATGCGGTAAGCTTTTCGCCATGATCTAATACCTACTTTTCAACGATATGGACTTCAAATAGTGCTTTAATATCCTTATGTAGCGAAACAGTTGCTGTATAAATGCCAACCGAGTTGATATCACTTGATAATTCTACTTTTTTCTTATCGATTAGAATATGATGAGCCTCTTCAAACGCTTCAACGATTTGTTTAGTCGTTACACTGCCAAAGAGTTTACCATCCTGACCGATTTGAATGCCTAATGTCACCTTTTTATTATCGATCTCTGATTTTAATTTCTTCATTAAATCGATATGACGTTGCTGTGATAAAAATGCTTCTTCCTTCGCTTTATTTAAAGCGTTTAGGTTTTCATCTGATGCAAGCATTGCCTTCTTTTGAGTGACAAGAAATTGTCCAAAACCTGATGCAACCTCGATGACATCATCCTTCTTGCCCTTACCTTTAACATCCTCTAGTAAAATAACTTTCACGAGTTCTCCTCCTCCACCATACTCGAGTTCCAAGTATGTTTTTAATTGATTATATACCTCAGTTATAGATTGGTTTTCAATTTGAGCTGCAGCACTATTTAAGTGCCCACCACCCCCGAAAGCCTCCATTAAAATTTGAACATTGACTTGCTGATAGGATCTTGCTGAAACGCCTACCTTATCATTACCCATTCTTGAAATCATAAATGCAGCATCAATTCCATTGATTTGTAGAAGTGACTCTGCAACCTGTGCGAGTAAAATCCGGTCATCATAAATATCTGATGTTACCGCGAACGCGAAACGATCTAAAAATATTTCGACATTTCCTAATAATTTATTAATTTCTAATGTGCGCATTAAATCTCGACGTAGCCACAATTTGACATCGGTGATATCAGCACCTAAATCCTTTAATTTAGATGCGACCTCAAAGGTGCGAGATCCTGTACGATAACTGAAGTTATTGGTATCCACCACAAGACCACCATACATGATGGTTGCTTCAAATGGTGTGATTTTGATTTCTTCTTCCATATTATAGAAATTGAGTAATTCCATAACTAATTCAATCGTAGATGATGCATAGGGCTCAATAAAGCTGAATATTGCATCAAATGTGTCCTCACCGACTCGGTGATGATCGATAACAATGAGTTTATTTACCTTCTTTAATAATTCCTGCGACATTACAATCTTTGGTGATTGAGAATCTACAACAATAAGTAAACTATCATCATTAACCTCAGTAACTGCAACCTCTGAGGTCACTACGTTTTCTGTAAAGCTTGGCATTTTTTCTTTAAGCAAATCATAAACCTTGATAACGGTATTATCTAGCTTTGCTTCATCAATAACGATACGTACGGGCTTTTTACTGACCTTCGCCATATGATAGACTGCAATCATTGAACCGAATGCATCTAGATCCGCTTGGTTATGTCCCATAACAAAAATATTGGTTGCTTTATCCGTAAAGTCTTTAATCGTTTGTGCGTTAATTCTCACGCCGACTCTTGAGCTTTTAGCGGCAGCATCACTTTTCGCGCCAAAATAGATAATCTTTTGGTCTTGGATATTGACTACAACCTGATCACCACCACGCTTTTCAGCGAGTTCGACAGCGTTTTGCGCATAAATTCCTAGCTCTTCATAATCCACATCCCATGATGCAACACCCATAGAAATAGAGACTCTCACCTGATTTGCTGTAGAGATGGAACGAATCTTATCTAGGATATCAAACTTATCTTGAATGATTAAATTTAACTGCTTTCGATATAAAACAACAATGAGTCTTTCATCTGCGTAGGGCTTTAAGAATCCATCATATTTATTTGCCCAGTCTGCAATTGCAGCTAAGTATTCACCCTTCAAAGAAGATTGTTCAGAGACATCCATCGATCCGAGTGCTTCATCTAGGTTATCTAAATAAATAATACCTAGTGCAGGAATTTGATCTTGATATCTTTGCTTAACATGTTCTCTTTCTGTAACATTGAACAGGTAGAAAAACTTATATTCAGAACGGTAGATGACATCATAGGTTTCATTTTTAATTTGAATAGAAAATTCAATTCGATTGTTCATTGCTGATAAATGGAGTTGAGGATGAACATCCTTTAAATTCTTTCCAGCAATCTTAGGATCGAAAATTGATTTTGCGTGTGGATTTGCCCATTTGATTTCAAAATCATCATCTAAGGCAATAATTCCAATGGGTAGTTCATTAAATACTTCATCGCCAACCTGATTGACGTGGTAGGATAGCTTAGTCCACATCGAGAGTCGGTTTTGAAGGGTTTTTACCTTTTGTCTAGCCTGATAGTTCAGTGAAATATAAAATGCTGCAAAGACTAAAATCATGCCAGATAGCATGAGTAGTAAAAGGAAGAATTGTGCTCCCGATTGAAAGTTGAAATAAGGTGTGTATAAAATCACGCTGACAACAAATACTATAGATGCTATGATGAGAAAAAGCCATCGTTTCATGAGCTCACCTACTTTAAAAATATTATATCACGTTTGAGAATAATATAAAGATATTATCTTTAAAGACAAAGGAAAAAATGATTTATTTTTCTCCCATAATCTTTAAGAAAGTTTTCTTGATTTGATTAAACAAAAAACCCATATTTAAAATATGGGCTTATCTATTTTAGTTAACTAGTCTTTTACGAATGGTAAAAGCGCCATGTGACGAGCTCTCTTGATAGCGATAGCAAGTGGACGTTGCCATTTAGCTGATGTTCCAGTTACACGTCTTGGTAAAATCTTACCGCGGTCTGTAACGAAACGCTTTAACAGCTCAACATCCTTAAAATCTATGTGTTCTACTTTATTTTGTGTAAAGTAACATACTTTCTTACGCTTCTTGAATCCGCCACCACGTCTATTTTGTTGCATGATGTTTCCTCCTTAAAATGGTAAATCTTCTTCTGCAGCGAGTTGCTTACTTGTTTCGTAGAACTCGTCGTTTTCTGAAGTATTTGTTTCTTCTCTTACTGGTTGTTCTGCTGTGTCGCCTTTGCTTTCTAAAAACTGGACGGAATCACAAACAACCTCGGTAACGTAACGTGTGCCGTTGTCCGCTTCATACGTTCTCGTTTGAATGCGTCCTTCAACACCTAAGAGTGCACCTTTTCTAACAAAGCGCGCTAAATTTTCTGCTTGTTTACGCCAAACGACACATTGAATAAAGTCGGCTTGTTTTTCGCCAGCTTGATCCGCAAATTGTCTATTGACTGCAAGCGTAAAGGATACAACGGCTATATTAGATTGGGTAGACTTTATTTCTGGGTCTTTGGTAATTCTACCAACCAAAATAACTCTATTGATCATAATTATTCGCCTTCCTTTACAACTATGAAGCGAATTACTTCTTCAGTAATTCTAACGACACGATTAAATTCAGCAACTGCTTCTGGAGTAGCATCTACTAGTAGCCAAACGTAATACCCTTTTTTGTAGTGATCGATCTCGTAGGCTAAGTCTTTTAGCCCCAACTCTTTGATTTCAAGAACTTTGCTACTGTAGTTTTCAAATATTTGATTAAAATTTCCTACAATCTGCTTAATGTTCTCGCTCTCAACAGTTGGACGGATGATGTACATTACTTCGTATTTTTTCATCTGTTCCACCTCCTTTTGGTCTATGGTCTATATAAGACAAGGATTATCTATCTTATGCCAAATCATTATATCATATATGATATGATAATACAACTTGTTTTGAATCCTTTTTTTCTAGAGGATTGTGTTCAATTTCTCATAGATGAATTGAACTGTTTTTTCAATTGCATCCACTCTAGAATATGCCTCTAAGTCAATATAAAATACTTTCATTTCTTGCTTGCAAAGGATGGATACCCATGCCTCTTGCTTTAATGTTTTTTCCTGTAAGGTTGGACCAGCATTGCCTGTAATACCAACACCAATATCTGAACCAATGACATCCTTTATTTTTCTAGCCATGATTGAAGATATTTCTTTACTGACGATACCATACTTGTTGATATCCTCTAAAGTAATGTTTAATAAATTATGTTTTTGCTTAACACTGTAGGCTACAATACTGCCTGAAATAACCTTAGATGCGCCTGGGTTTTTCATTAATTCATAGGTAGCGGCACCTCCAGTCATACTTTCAGCAAATGCTATTGTTAAGCCTTTATCAAGTAGTTTATTAAATAACTCTTTTGAAATCATGACAAGATAATGGTGTAGGTTAGTGTAACGAATTCTCCGTTCACTTTACGCATGACTTTTAAAACATGTGGATCACCAAATGCAGCGTTAGCAAGTTGAGCTCCAATGTCTGCAATCGATGTGACAGGTGTTCCATTCATCTCAACAATTAGATCATATTTTTCTAAATAATCCTTAGCATTTCTAGTTTGGTCAAAGCCTACTACAACGACTCCAACTGGGTTCGGAGGAAGTAATGAAGCATCATTTTCCTGTAGGAAGATGGAGACTTCTTGAACTGAAATACCAAGTCTTGGTTTTCTCTCTACTTTTTGATAATCGCTTTCCTTAAAGTTTCTTACAATGGGTGCAATTTTATTAATAGAAAGTGAATAGTTTAGGCCCTCTGCAGCAATGGTACCATCCTTAGATGAAACTGTTGGAATCTTAGCAACATTAATACCAATTAATTCACCTTTTAAATTAAATAATGGTCCACCACTATTTCCAGGATTTAACTCTGCATCATGCATAATCGCTAGTCCAACAACTCCATTATAGGAAAATGTAGGTAGGCTAACAATTCCTTGAGTTACATAGTTGAACTTATCAATATTTTGTGGAGATCCAATCGCGTAAACATCCTGACCCTTCACGATTTCAGTGATGGTGTTATTGTTGATTGGGGCAACATCATGAACTCTAAAGGTTTTACTGGACTTAAATCTGACCACTGCAATATCATATAATTGATATCCTGCATAATCAGATACTTGAATATCTGTTTGACTACTACCAAAATGAACGGTCATTTCTCCACCGTTTTCTACGACATGGTAATTGGTCATTACATAATATAATGTTTGATTAGTTTCAAGAATTGGTTCGCTTTTAAATATAATTCCAGATCCGTGACCTGTCTCTGTTTTGACTGCAACAACAGATGGTTCTACGGTTCTAATCATATCAATTCTTAGCTGCTCATAGGGTGTCGGTGATTGATAAGGAACTTCTGCACGTAGTACAAAAGAGCATCCTGTTAATGCTAATACTGTCATTAATGCTAATACGAGATAAAGTAATTTTTTCTTCATAAAATGTGTCCTCCTAAATGAAATAATTTATGTGCATTTTTTGTGGTAATTCTTGAAACTTCTTCAAGGGATAACCCTTTGATTTGTGCTATTTTTTCAACTACATACCTAGTATAGCTTGGCTCGTTTCTTTTCCCCCGGTAGGGCATTGGTGCCATATAGGGACTATCTGTTTCAACCAAGATATAATTTAAATCAATTTTTTGAACCAGTTCAACAAGCACTTCATTTTTTTTGAATGTAATCGGTCCATCAATACCTATATAAAATCCTAAATCAACAGCCTTTTGGGCATCCTTAAAATCTGATGAAAAACAATGAAATACACCTGATACCTTTCCCTTATAGGGCAAAAGCATCTCATAGGCTTCAGTAAATGAATCTCTTGTGTGAATGATGAGTGGCAATTTCTTTTTAACTGCGAGTTCTATTTGTTCCTTAAAGACCTTATACTGAAGTTCCTTGTTATCGGTTTTCCAGTAAAAATCGAGTCCGCATTCACCAATTGCTACTACCTTTTTATGATTCAAAAGACTTTCTAAATGATTGGTTGTTGAGCCTTCCACATAGCCTGGATGAACACCAACTGTTGCGAAAAGCATTTCATGATTTTCAGCAAGCTTAATTGCTATATGATTGGATGCTTCATCCATTCCAATAACAATAATCTTTCCTACACCAGCCTTGACGGCACGTTCTAGAACTGCATCCATATCATTTTGAAAATCATCCGTATTTAAATGTGTGTGTGTATCTATAATCATCATTGATCATCCTCATTTGATTACTCATATTTTATCATAAATAGAGAAAAATAGATTGGGTTTGCTTACTTTAACTCAATCTAACATTTTTTTATAAATTGAGTAAAAAAAGAAGCCAATAAAATGCATTAACCACTCTTTTTTCTTACTTACCTTCAAATAGAGAAAGCATATTTTGATCGATTGCAATCATGACGATACGACCTCTTCGAAGCCAATACTCAAAATCAGTAATATTAAAATTACCTTCATCTAATATTTTGAAAAAGCGTGTAGCATCACTACGACTATCAAACTCGATGATATAAACTTCTGTAATTTGATTTTTTCTACCTTCAATCACTCGAAGAACCTGACAATCACAGTTCATTTGCAAAGTAATTGCGTCATTCAAATCATTAACCTGTGCTTTTGGATATTCAATGATTGAAAATCCTTCATCAATTAAAACGATTTCCATATCTGTCATGCTTGTGACTTCTATACATGAGGTAAATATTATCAAAGATAAAGAAAACATTAAGATTAAAGATAGTTTTACTATAAATCTCATCTATAAACACCTCGCTTTGCACTTCCTTTATCATAGCACCATTTAAAGATAAAAAAAAGAGGCCGAAGCCTCTTTATGATTTACTATTCAAGAATCTTAACTACTGAACCAGCACCAACGGTACGTCCGCCTTCACGAATAGAGAACTTAGTTCCTTCTTCGATAGCGATTGGGTGGATAAGTTCAACAACCATGACTGTGTTATCACCAGGCATAACCATTTCTGTACCCTCTTTTAGAGTGATGACACCAGTGATGTCAGTTGTACGGAAATAGAACTGTGGGCGGTAGTTTGAGAAGAACGCTGTATGACGTCCACCTTCTTCTTTTGAAAGAACGTAAACTTGCGCTTCAAATCTAAAATGTGGGTTTACTGATTTTGGTTTAGCAATAACTTGTCCACGTTCAACTTGGTCTCTAGTAACACCACGAAGAAGTGCACCGATGTTGTCACCAGCTTCTGCATAATCAAGTAATTTTCTGAACATTTCAACACCAGTAACTACTGTTTGCTTCGTATCAGTGATACCAACGATTTCAACAGGGTCGCCGACTTTAACTTGTCCACGTTCAACTCTACCTGTTGCTACTGTACCACGACCTGTGATCGTGAACACGTCTTCAACTGGCATTAAGAATGGCTTATCAGTTTGTCTAATTGGTAGATCGATATAAGAATCGACAGCATCCATTAGTTCTTGTACTGTAGCTTCCCACTTTGGATCGCCGTTTAATGCGCCAAGTGCTGATCCACGGATGATAGGAATGTCATCACCTGGGAAATCATAAGCTGATAATAATTCACGAATTTCCATTTCGACTAGGTCTAGTAGTTCTTCGTCATCAACCATATCTGCTTTGTTCATGTATACAACTAACTTAGGAACCCCAACCTGACGAGCAAGTAGGATATGTTCTCTAGTTTGTGGCATAGGACCATCCGCAGCGGATACAACAAGGATACCACCATCCATTTGAGCAGCACCAGTAATCATGTTCTTGACATAGTCAGCATGTCCTGGGCAGTCAACGTGAGCATAGTGACGCTTAGTTGTTTCGTATTCAACGTGTGCAGTATTGATTGTAATACCGCGTTCTTTTTCTTCTGGTGCTGAGTCGATAGATGCATAGTCTTTAATTGTAGCTAAACCTTGCTTTGCGAATACTGTAGTAATAGCTGCTGTTAAAGTAGTCTTACCATGGTCAACGTGGCCAATAGTACCGACATTAACGTGTGGCTTAGTTCTTAAAAATTTTTGTTTTGCCATTGTAACTTTCCTCCTATATGAGTTTATTTTTATTTTTTATTTGTTTTACCATATTTATTGTATATGAAAAGATGTGTTTTTGCAAGGGGATTAGTTTGATCCGCGCTTTTTAATAACATCTTCCATAATTGATTTTGGACACTTTTCATAGCGAGCAAATTGCATCATAAATGTTGCGCGTCCTTGGGTGTTTGAACGAAGTGATGTTGCATAGCCAAACATTTCTGATAGGGGTACATTTGCACGGATACTCACAGCGTTTCCACGGCCTTCTTGAGACTCTAAACGGCCACGTCTTGATGTTAAATCTCCGATAACATTCCCTACATAATCATTAGGTACTACAACTTCTACGTCCATGATTGGTTCTAATAAAATCGGTGATGCTTTTGTCTTACATTCCTTAAGTGCCATCGATGCAGCAATCTTAAATGCCATTTCTGAGGAGTCGACATCATGGTATGAACCGTAATGTAGAGTCGCCTTAACGTCAATTAATGGATAGCCAGCAATAATACCCTGAGGCATTGCTTCTTCGAGTCCTTTTAGAACTGCTGGGATGTATTCTCTTGGAATGACACCTCCGACAACCTTATCAACAAATTGGAAGCCTTTACCTGGATTTGGTTCGAACTTGATCACAACGTGACCATATTGTCCTCTACCACCAGACTGACGAACGAACTTACCTTCAATGTCGGCTTCTGCTGAAATCGTTTCACGATAGGATACTTGAGGTTCAGCAACGTTAGCTTCGACCTTAAATTCTCTTCTCATACGATCAACAATGATTTCTAGGTGAAGTTCACCCATACCGGCAATAATAGTTTGTCCTGTTTCATGATCAGTAAATGTTCTAAATGTTGGGTCTTCTTCAGCAAGTTTTTGTAATGCAATACCCATTTTATCTTGGTCTTGTTTTGTTTTTGGTTCAATTGCTACGTTAATTACTGGTTCAGGGAAAATCATTGTTTCAAGAATGATATCATCCTTTTCACCAGTTAATGTATCTCCTGTTGTTGTATCTTTTAGACCAACTACAGCTGCAATATCTCCAGCGAATACTTCTTTAATTTCTTCGCGGTGGTTCGCATGCATTTGCAGTACGCGACCAAAACGTTCTTTGTTGTTTTTGTTTGTGTTTAATACATAGGATCCAGCGCTAATTTGACCTGCATAAACTCTGAAGAACGTTAAACGTCCAACATATGGGTCTGTCATAACCTTGAATGCTAATGCTGTAAACTTTTCGTCATCTCTTGGTTCACGAGAAACCTCGTTACCGTCGGAATCATGTCCAATAACAGCAGCAACATCGGTTGGAGCTGGAAGGTAGTCAATGACTGCATCAAGCATTTTCTTAACACCCTTGTTTTTGAATGATGATCCACAGATGACTGGGAAAAATTTAACTGCTAGCGTTCCTACACGGATTGCTTTTTTAATTTGTTCTACTGAGACTTCTTGACCTTCAAGATATTGCATCATGATTTCTTCATCAAAATCTGCAACAGCTTCAATCAGTTGTTCTCTCTTTAATTCAACGATTTCCTTTAAATGCGCTGGGATTGGAATGTCTTTGCTGACTTCCTCCGCACTTCCGTCGTATAGATAAGCTTTTCTTTCAATGATATCAATGATACCCTTGAAATCTGATTCAGCGCCAATTGGCCATTGAATCGGAAATGCTTTGACACCTAAACGATTAAGGATTGTCTTGATAGCGCGCTCAAAATCTGCACCAATCTTGTCCATCTTGTTAATATAAACGATTCTTGGAACTTTATATTCGGTGGCTTGTCTCCAAACAGTTTCTGTTTGTGGCTCTACCCCGGCTTGTGCATCTAAAACGGTAACTGCACCGTCTAATACACGAAGTGATCTTGATACTTCAACCGTGAAGTCAACGTGACCTGGGGTGTCAATGACATTGATTTTGTGATCATGCCAATACGCCGTTGTTGCGGCGGATGTGATAGTGATCCCGCGTTCTTGTTCTTGCTCCATCCAGTCCATTGTAGCAGCACCATCGTGAACCTCACCGATTTTATGAATTTTACCAGTATGGAACAAAATTCGTTCAGTCGTCGTTGTTTTACCCGCGTCGATATGGGCCATAATGCCAATATTGCGGACTTTTTCTAATGGGAATACACGAGGCATAATTTAATCTCCTTACTTACCAGCGATAGTGAGCAAATGCTTTATTTGCTTCAGCCATGCGGTGTACATCTTCACGTTTCTTCACTGCTGCACCCAATCCTTGAGATGCATCGATGATTTCCTTCGCTAATTTTTCTTCCATAGTCTTCTCATTACGCAGACGTGCGTAATTTATTAACCATCTTAATCCTAATGTTGTTTTTCTTGAGGCTCTAACTTCAGTTGGTACCTGGTAGTTTTGACCACCGATACGGCGTGAACGAACTTCTAGAACAGGCATAATGTTTGATAATGCTTCATTAAAAACATCAATTGGCTCGCGTCCGGTTGTTTCTTTAACGCGGTTGAATGCTCCATATAAAATGCCTTGAGCAGTACCCTTTTTACCGTCTTCCATAATGGTGTTGACGATACGAGTAACTAACTTTGATTGGTAAATTGGATCTGGTAAAACATCGCGTTTTACTATATGTCCTTTACGTGGCATGAGTTCACCTTCTTCCTTTCTTTTAAACGATTCTTTTCGTAGTTTTTATTTTTGTTTTGGTTTTTTAAAAATTATCTCTTACCAGCTGGCTTAACAGGTGTTCCTGGCTTGCCTGCCTTTGGACGCTTAGCACCGTACTTAGAACGAGCTTGCTTACGGTTTGCGACGCCTGATGCGTCTAACGTACCGCGAATGATGTGGTAACGTACCCCTGGAAGGTCTTTGACACGACCACCACGGATTAACACAACGCTATGCTCTTGCAGTGAGTGACCGATACCTGGGATATAAGCTGTCACTTCTGTCTGGTTGCTTAAACGAACACGGGCATACTTACGTAAAGCTGAGTTAGGTTTTTTAGGTGTCATGGTTGTAACACGTGTACATACCCCGCGCTTTTGTGGTGAAGTATAATCTGATTCTCTCTTTAAAAGGCTGTTGAAACCGTAGCCGAGTGCAGGTGATTTAGATTTGTACTTTTTGTCCGTTCTTCCATTTTTTACTAGTTGCGAAATTGTTGGCATTTGTAGATCTCCTTTCTTCTAACACATATCCAAGTGTTTCATTTTTTGTTTAAAAATAATTTTTGGCTTAATAGAGCCAAAAAAGTGGTTAACTTATCGCGTATTTCACGCAGCGTTTTAATTATATAACGAATCGTATCTGTTGTCAATGTTTTTGTGTTAAAAATCTGTAAAAATTTACTAAAATCAATCGATTGATGAGCAGTTATTTGGTCATTATCTAGAAATATGAATTCCTCAAAGCCCTATAAATAATACACACGAACAAGCTTGATGATATAATATAGTTAAAGAAAATAATAGATTTGTTTTTATGGAGGGGTAAAAACATGGAACAGTTTGAAAAAAATCTGGATTACACTGAAATTAAGGATATTGAATTTGTTAAGGATTTCAACTATGAAGAAAGCGTAAATTCAAATGCTTTGATTTCTTTACTCGATTACGCAACCAAGGAGTCAAAGGAAAAGATAGAAAAAGAATTGTTTATCATTAAAAATGGGTTTTTCAGTGAAAAGAATGTCTATAGTGAAATTAGAAAATCACGTCTTCCTTTGCTATGTCTTCATGACATCCGACTTGAGCATAGAGGGCTAGATGCAGAATTTGATTTTATGATTATTGGTTCAAGTTTTATTTTAGTAATTGAAACTAAACCATTTTTTGGAAGCATAACCATCAACTTTAAGGGAGAAATAACTAGGGATTATCAATTTAAGAATCAGACATTTAAGGATAAAATTCAAAGTCATCTCCTACAGAGTGAACAAAAGATTATGTTTTTGAAAAGATTTCTAAGGGATCACCATTTGGTTAAAGATATCCCGATTTATGCGCTTGCTGTAATAGGCAGTGATGAGACTCAAGTCAAAAAGAGCTTTGCTAAATCGAAGGTAAAGAAGGCAGTGATTCGTTATAATCAACTGATTGGGGTTTTAGATCAATATGCTAAAAAGAATGTGAATTTAAAGCTTAGAAACGGGAAAATGAGAGAAATATCTAATGTGCTAAAAAAAGAGCATCAACCAGTAGAAATTGATTATGCAAGAAAATTAAACTTAAATATCATCTCATTGGATTCAAAAAAAATGAGTGGGAATCAAACAATCGAACAAAAGAAAAACAAATCTAAGGATGAGCCTAAAGATTTGAGTCAGGAATTACTTTATAAGTCTGTAAAGGATGCAAGAAAAGATTTACATAAAATGAGAAGATCAATATTTACTGGATATAAGAGACATTAATGACTTTGGATAATTCTCACAAAAAAAACCGGTCAGAATTTGACCGGTTTTTGTTATAAAGGTTATTCTTTACTGAGTTTTACTTCTACCAAATTGAGAATAATGCTTCCGATTCCATTGCCAATTACCCAAATGAATACATAGAGTAGTGCCTTCAGAGACCATGTGTTTCCTACGGCAATATAAAGCATGTTAGCGACACTGTGCTCAAACTTAGCAAGGATAAAGATTACCACTGCAAATATGACCATTAAAACCTTGAGTATATCAAGCTTCATCACTCTATAGCTTTGAACACCAATATACATCATCATTCCGCATAATATGGATAAGACGAGTGTTTCATACCAAAGATTATCAGTCTTTAAATAAAATAATTCATTAGCCTTCACGATAACATCTGTCATTCCTGAAAATCTAAATAGTAAACCAACCGATGTGATTCCGATAAAGTTACCTAAAAGTGTTTTTCCCATAATGAGTAGATATCCTTTTTCATAGGGAAACAAATAGCCGACTCTTCCTGTATAAAGATAATATCCCTTGGATACAACCATTAAAAGACCGAAGCTAAATAGGATAGCCCCAATTACTCGATTTTCGACCGAAAGAAAAATCAAACCAGCGATTCCGATAAATAAACCGGCCATGATTGCTTTAAGCATTACATTGTTGTGTTCATTCATTTTCTATTTTTCCTTTTTAAACCCGTAGATCATGCCTACGACGTTGTTAGCGAGTTTAGATGGTAAAAACTTATGAAGTAGTACAAATATTTTATATTTAAATCCTATTGTTTTATATAAAGGAATTCTTTTTTTATTAATGAGTCTCATGATGACTTTTGCTGCGTATTCTGGATCCATGCCATTTCTTTCGTCATCTTCCATAACAGCAACAGATTTCTCAACTCTTTTTTTATAGAATTGACTGTCCACTTCATTTTTCTTCCTATTTTTTGTAAATCCTGTTTTAATATCACCTGGCATGATTGAACACACTTGGATATTAAAGGGAGATACTTCGATATTTAAGGCTTCTGAAAATGCATTGATTGCTGCCTTTGAGCTTGAATAAAAGGCTTGAAAAGGAATTCCAAGTCGAGCAGCTACAGAGCTCATATTAAATATTTTTCCGCCACCGCTTTTTCTAAGCAGTGGTAGCATTGCTTTTGTAGAGTTAAAAACACCCATAAAGTTAACGTTCATTAAATAGGTTGCATCCTTATTCGATGTGTCTTCAATACTCCCTGAAATTCCCATACCCGCGTTATTGACTAAAACGTCAATTCTTCCTTCGACTTCATAGATGTCCTCGTATGCTTGTTTCAGTTGATTGAAATCCGTTACATCTGCCTGTATACTTCTGACATTTTTTTCGTGCATTTTCGTGCGTGAAATGCCATAGACATGGTGACCCTTTTGACAAAAATATTGAGTCATGGCAAGTCCGATACCCGACGACGCTCCAGTAATAACGATTACCTTCATTTTTACTCCTCAAAACCTTCTAAGTTTTTTAGGATTGCCGCAATTTTTTCAATCGCGATATCCATTTGTTCTTTCGTGTGTGTTGCTGTATAGCTCGTACGAATCAAGCATTCACCTACGGTTGTTGCAGGTGGTAATACTGGATTGACATAAACGCCTTCTTCAAAAAGCTGGTTACAAGCGAACATTGTTCTTAAAGGCGTGTAGGTAAATATTGGAATGATTGGAGTTCTTGAGTCTCTAATCTTTAATCCTTTAGCCTTAAGACCTTGTCTCATATATTCAGAGATATCATGAAGAGCCTTCACTCTTTCTGGTTCTCTTTGAAGTACATGAAGTGCTGCTAGAGCAGCTGCTGTATTTGCAGGTGGAATTGCTGCTGAAAAGATATAAGGACGTGAGTTGTGGCGAATATAATCGACAACATCACTTTCAGCTGCTACGTAGCCACCTAGACTTGCTAGGGATTTTGAGAATGTTCCCATAATGATATCAACTTCTTTTTCTAGACCGAAATGCTCAGCAGTTCCGCGACCAGTAGGTCCCATCACTCCGAAGCCGTGTGCATCGTCAACCATGACTCTTGCACCATATTTTTTAGCTAGCGTTACTATTTCAGGAAGCTTTGCAATATCGCCGCTCATTGAGAATACACCATCAGTGATGATGAGCTTTCCCTTAGCTTCTGGTGCTTTAGCAAGCTTAGCTTCTAGATCAGCCATGTCGCTGTGTTCATAGCGAATGGTTTCAGCGTAACTTAGGCGTGTTCCATCATAAATACTTGCATGATTTTCCTTATCAGAAAAAATTAAATCATTACGTCCTGCAATAGCGGAAATGATTCCTAGGTTACTTTGGAAGCCCGTAGAAAAAATAGTGCAATCTTCTTTATTTAAGAAAGTTGCAAGCTCAGCTTCTAATTGTTTGTGTAAATTTAAGGTACCGTTTAAAAATCTTGATCCAGATACGCCTGTTCCATATTTAAGGGTTGCATCAATTGCAGCTTGAATAACCTCAGGATGTGAAGTGAGTCCTAAATAGTTATTCGACCCAATCATAATCATCTCTTTGCCTTCCATATGAACGATGGTATCTTGTTTACTTGTTAACTCGTGAAAATATGGATAGTATCCACCCTCACGTGCCTTTTTAGCGGTATCATATTGATAACATTTTTTAAATAAATCCATTATAAATTCCTCTTTTCAAAAACCACTTAAATCTATTATAATACACTTTTCACTTTTTACATCATTTGATTGTGTGATTTCGTGTGAAATCATCAAAAAAAGGATATATATATCCTTTGAATAGTTACCTTATTCTTTTGTTAAACCACAATTTTCACAAACAGCGCACTCGCTTTGGCTATTTATTGAGCCATTGTCACTTAGGTGATTGTGGAACTTAGGAATCATTTTATTTCCGCATTGTGGACAATGCTTAGCATTTACCTTTAAGATGATTACCCCGATAACCGGTAGTAACAATGAAAGAGCGATAATCTCTAATATTATCGTTGATCTTTGTTCTAGCATTCCATCAGAGATAAAATTAAATGAACTCCAAATGATAGCTGGTATGAATAGTAATGATATTCCTAAATTTTTTCTAACTAAATATGTTTTCATGATTCATTCCTGTGCACGTTTTATATAAATTTTATAGTCTACGTAAACCCTTCAATGGATTGCCGAATTTATTTCAGCATTACGATTATAACAAAGATAAAATATAAGTCAACAGTTAAATATGATAAACACGCTTACATCATTAAAAACATTTAAAAAACGACACATTCATTGGAACATGTCGTCACTATTTATCGTTTTTGAATTATTTTTTTGCGTATTCGACTGCAATTTCAGCTGCAAGTCTTGCATTATTATAAACAAGAGCAATATTTGATTGCAGACTACTACCTTCAGTTAGATGCTTAATTTGGGATAATAAAAATGGAGTAACTTCGCTTCCTTTGATGCCTAATGACTTCGCATCCTCTAATGCTTTTTCAATTACTTCATTAATCTTTTTAGCGTCCATGGAATATTTTTTTGGAATTGGATTGGCCACGACTACACCACCTGATAATCCTAATGCCCATTTTGCATGAAGCAAGGATGCAATTTCTTGTGGGGTATCTAGCTGATAGTTCACAAAAAAGCCTGATTCTCTAGAATAAAACGCTGGAAGCTCTTTGGTTTGATAGCCAATGACTTCAACACCCTTAGTTTCTAGGTATTCAAGAGTAAGACCTAAATCAAGAATCGATTTAGCACCAGCACAAACTACACATATATCGACTAAGGATAATTCTTCTAGGTCTCTTGAAATATCGAAGGTTTCAGTAGCACCACGGTGCACACCGCCGATACCTCCTGTTGCGAACACATTGATACCAACCTTAGATGCGATTAATGATGTTCCTGAAACGGTTGTAGCACCCATAAGAGCCTTTGAAATGACGTATGAAAAATCTCTTTTTCCTACCTTGTAAACATTTTTAGCCTTAGCTAATGTTTCAATTTCCTCTTCGGATAGTCCTACCTTGATGACACCATCTAAAATAGCGATGGTTGCAGGAACTGCACCATGATCTCTAATAATTTGTTCGACATGGAGTGCCATTTTTACATTTTCTGGATAGGGCATCCCGTGACTAATAATGGTGGATTCAAGAGCAACCACCGCACCTCTATTTTCAATAGCCTGTTTGACCTCTTGACTGATCATAATATATGGATTCATAGACTTAACTCCTTTACGGTTTCTTCTAATATTTCTTTTGTTAGCTTGCTGCAAACTGCCTTTTCATCACTAAGATTTAAGACTGCATTTGCCATTGCGTAGGATAATGGATTCAACTGATTTAAGGATGCGTAGATTGCACCTGCAAAAAATGCGTCACCTGCACCTGTAGAATTTCTAATCTTTACTGGGATTGCATTTCTAAATACTGCTTCTCTTAGATTTGTATAATAAGCACCTTGATCACCTAGGGTTATAAATACTTCCTTAACTCCGCGCTCTAATAGCATATCTCCCATCCTATTTAAATCATCGATGGTCAAATAGGTAATTCCAGTCAATAGCTCTGCTTCAATCAAGTTTAATTTGATAGCGTGTATTTTAGATAAAAACGGTTTAATCTTAATCGCTTTTTGGCTAGAAATTGCATCCACGTAAATCACCTTTTGAAATTTGTTGAATATGAAATCTAAGGTTTCATTGGATAGATTGGTATCTATCAAAAGAATATCAGCCTCTTCGATTAAACCTTCTCTTTTCATAATCTCTTCATAATCGAGAGCTGCGATTTGATCCATAGCTGCAACACTCACTAAATCCTCATGAAATTCATCCATAATAGAAATATAGGATGGTGTTTGATCGACTTCAACAATGGATAGCTTTAATCCGATTTTATTGGATTCGTTTTTTACCCATAAGGCTGCATCATCTCTACCGAGTACTGTAATTAAGGTGACATCTACATCTAATCTTGCAAGATTTTCACTAATATTTCTTCCAACTCCGCCAAGCGAAGTCAAAATATAACCAGGATTTGAATCATGCATCACGATTTTTTTGTGGGTGTACGCGAATATATCGATATTGGTTCCACCAATGACTATAACTTTATTCATAAATGACCTCGCCTTTGATTACTAACTATATTATACATCAACTAGGGTAACACCCTTACTGAAATCCCTTTTCAAAAATAAAAAAAGAAGGCATATCACTATGCCTTCAAGATCTTAATAATCTAATTCTTCTTCCTCGTTATAGGTATTTGATCTGTCATATTCAAAAACTGCTTCTCTTAAAATACCAGTACCCGCAGGAATTAAGCCACCAATGATGACATTTTCCTTTAAGCCGTGAAGTTCATCTGTCTTACCCTTAATTGCTGCATCTGTAAGAATTCTAGTTGTTTCCTGGAAGGATGCTGCAGATAGGAATGAGTCGCTTCTTAACGATGCTCTAGTGATACCTAAAAGGATTGGACGACCAACTGCTGGTCTCTTGAAATCCTTAAATGCAGCACGGTTCGCTCTCTTAAAGTCTGAAACGGATACTTCAGTTCCAGGTAGAAGCTCAGTGTCACCTTCAGTAACGATTGAAATTCTTCTTAACATTTGTCTTACAATCAATTCGATATGCTTATCACTAATTTCAACGCCCTGTGCACGGTAAACCTTTTGAACTTCTTCTAGGATGTATGTTTCAGCTGCTTGAGCAGAAACAACACGAAGTAATTCTTTAGGGTTAATCGAACCAAGTGTTAATCTTTGTCCAGCCTTAACGGATGCACCTTTTCTGACTAACGCTTCAACGTTTGGATCAATGGTGTACTTAAAGTCTTTTTCATGAGCATCAACGATTGTGATAATTGAAATACCACCACGCTGACGATCAATGGATTTAACCTTACCATCAACCTCAGAAATAACTGCCTTACCTTTAGGATTTCTCGCTTCAAATAATTCTTGAATACGTGGAAGCCCCTGTGTGATATCGGATGCCGAAGCAACCCCACCGGTATGGAAGGTTCTCATGGTCAACTGTGTACCTGGTTCACCAATAGACTGTGCGGCAACAACCCCAACAGCTTCACCAACCTCAACTCTCGTATTGGTTGCTAGGTTTCTACCATAGCACTTCGCACAAACTCCATTTTCGGAATTACATGTTAAGTTACTTCTGATTTCAACACCTGTGATACCGGCCTTTAATATGTCTTGGCCAATTTCTTCAGTGATCAATTCATTACGTTTTACAAAGACTTGTTTCATCTTTGGATTTGGATGTTCTACATCCTTGGACGCATAGCGGCCAACGATTCTGTCGTATAGAGGAACGATTTCCTTGGTGTCATCCATAATGGATTCCATATAGACGCCACGTTCAGTCTTACAGTCTTCATCAACAACAATTACATCCTGGCTCACGTCAACTAAACGACGTGTTAAATAGCCTGATTCAGCGGTTTTCAGCGCTGTATCGGTAGATCCTTTTCTCGCACCATGGGTCGAGATAAAGAATTCTGATACGGTAAGACCTTCTCTAAATGATGCCTGTACTGGAACTTCAATAATTTCACCCTTAGGGTTATTCATTAGACCGCGCATACCAGCAAGCTGAGCGAAGTTTGATGCGTTACCACGAGCACCGGAGTCTGACATCATATAGATGTTATTGTCCTTATCGAATTCTTCCATAAGACCCTTTTGGATATCGTCACGCGCTTCCTGCCATTCCTTAATAATAAGGCCACGGCGCTCTTCATCAGTAACCATACCATCTTCGTGCCATGAAGTAATCTGTTCGATTTCCTTATTGGTCTTATCGATTCTTGCATGCTTGCCTGAATAGACGTTGATATCATCAAATGATACGGTAATACCAGATACTGTTGAGTATTTAAAACCTAAATCTTTGAGTCTATCTAGCATCTTAGATGTTTCAGAAATTTGTAATTGCTTGAAGACCTGTGCAATGATTTGGGACAAAAACTTCTTCTTAAATGGAGAAGGTGAAGCAAGATTTGGTAGAACATTCTTCGGGTTAACACCCTTAGCGAAGAAATATTTTTCTGGTGTACCAAGCTCTAGATTTTCAATAGAAGGTTCATTTAAATAGTAGAAGCTAGGAGGTAAAATGCGGTTGAAAATCATTTTTCCAAGAGTCGTTACTAAATATTTGTTCTTTTGATCATCTGAGAAAGCTTGATTGATTGATCTTGGATCGACAATGATTCTTGTATGTAATCCAATTTCTTGATGCTGGTATGCAAGATAAGCTTCATCGAAATTCGTAAAGAAGTGTCCTTCATTTCTATTCTTGAAGTCATGTTCTTCCTGTCTAATCACAGCACGTCTTTCATCATATTCTTTTCTAGCTTCTCTAACAAACTTTTTAGGCTCGAACTTGCGTTCAAGTCTTTCTTCAATGGTCAAATAGTAATTTCCTAGAACCATATCCTGTGAAGGTGTAACAACTGGCTTCCCATCCTTAGGGTTAAGAATGTTATTGGATGCTAGCATAAGAAGTCTTGCTTCTGCTTGTGCTTCATTGGATAGTGGAACGTGGACAGCCATCTGGTCACCGTCAAAGTCCGCGTTAAACGCAGGTGTAACAAGTGGGTGTAGACGAATTGCCTTACCATCGATTAATTTAGGTTCAAATGCTTGGATACCAAGTCTATGAAGTGTTGGTGCACGGTTTAGTAAAACTGGATGTTCTCTAACAACCTTTTCTAAAGCTGCCCATACATCATCATCCATCTTTTCGTATTTAGAATTCGCATTCTTCTTAGCATTTGCATCATTACCCTGTAATCTTTGTAGCTCTCTTAGGACGAATGGCTTGAATAAAATAATAGCCATTTCTCTAGGAATACCACATTGATACATTTCTAAGTCTGGTCCTACGATAATTACAGAACGTCCTGAGTAGTCTACACGTTTACCTAGTAGATTTTGTCTGAAGCGTCCTTGCTTACCACGAAGCATATCAGATAATGATTTTAAGTGTCTATTTCTTTCAACTGCTGCTTTCTTTCCGCGCTTCGCATTATCAAATAATGCATCCACAGCTTCTTGAAGCATACGCTTTTCATTCTTAGTGATTAAGCGAGGTGCCATTTGTTCCTTTTGCTTCTTCAAACGGTTGTTACGGTTTAGAATTCTACGATACAAGTCATTTAAGTCTGTTGTCGCGAAACGTCCACCATCTAAGGCAACCATAGGACGAAGATCAGGTGGGATGACTGGAATTACATCCATAACCATCCACTCTGGCTTATTGTCTGAATTATTGAAGGCTTCAACAACTTCTAGTCTCTTGATGATTCTGTCTCTCTTTTGTTTAGAGGATGTCTTTAGCTTCTTACGTAATGATTTAACTTCCTTATCAAGGTCTAATTCCTGCAGTAATTTCTTGACTGCTTCAGCACCAGTAAGTGCTGTGAATCTTGAACCGTATTCTTCAGTTAAAGCACTGTAATCTTGTTCAGATAAAATTTGTTTTTTGGATAAAGGTGCAGTTCCTGCATCGGTTACGATGTAGGATGCATGATAAACGACTTCTTCCAACGCCTTCGCTTTAATTCCTAAAAGGATAGCTAAGCGTGATGGAGAATTCTTTAAATACCATGTATGAACGACAGGAGCCTCTAATTCAATATGACCCATACGTTCTCTACGAACCTTAGATTCAGTAATTTCAATGCCGCACTTGTTACAGATTTGGCCTTTATTACCGCTTTGTTTCTTACCGCATGTGCACTGGTAATCTCTAGTAGGACCAAAGATTCTTTCGCAGAAGAGTCCGCCCTCTTCAGGCTTAGAAGTTCTATAGTTAATGGTTTCATGTGTCTTAACTTCGCCATATGACCATTGTCTAATTTCATCAGGAGATGCAAGACGAATCTTTAAATGGCTATAGGTTCTTGAACCATATCCCTTACGAACTGGTTGTACGTGACGGTGAATACGTTCTGATAAATCAATATCTAATAAATCTTCAGCTTTTTCTACTTCCTCGAAAACAACTGCCTCTGGAGTATGAACATGTTCCTTAAGTGGATCAAATCCATAAAGCTCTAACAGGTTATTGATTTCAGTGCGCAGAATTAAATCATCTTCAAAAAGATGGTATAAAGCATGACGATCGAATTCTAAAAATTCCTTTAAGTCAGCAATCTTAGCATGCGAAAGGATTGAAACAATTTCACTGCTTAAATTTAAGTTTTCCAAATTTCTTGGGAGTTGATATCTTCTTAGAATTGTCTTAATTTCTTCAAAGGAATCCCCTAGAAGCATATTAAGTTCCTTTAGATTGAAGGTGTTAAAGTCTTCAAGTTGATCAATACCAGAGAGCGTTAACGCCTTGAGTGCTTCATCGGAAAGTTTTAATGATTTAACGTGTAGTGTTAATTTTTCTTTAGCCATTAACGAAACCCTCCTCCTCTAAATTTGCTTGGATTATTATCAACAAGTGATTTTCCTGCTTCATTTTCACCTGAGGATGCATCAATTAATTCAACATATAACCCTAAGGCTTGTAATTCTCTAGTTAATACTCTAAATGATTCTGGAATCGATGCCTGTGGAATTGGTTTATCGTGTGTAATTGCACTATAGACCTTGTTTCTTCCAAGCATGTCATCTGACTTGACCGTAAGCATTTCTTGAAGTGTATGTGCAGCACCATAAGCATATAATGCCCAAACTTCCATTTCCCCGAATCTCTGTCCACCATTTTGAGCTTTACCGCCCATTGGCTGTTGAGTAACGAGTGTGTATGGTCCAACAGATCTCGCATGAAGCTTATCGTCGACCATGTGGGAAAGCTTGATCATATACATGACCCCTACAGAAATTCTATTTTCATAAGGTTGACCTGTACGACCATCATATAAAACTGTCTTTCCATCTGGTTCAACACCAGCTTCAGCCATAATCTTTTCTAGATCGTCATCATCAACCCCGTCAAATACAGGAGTTGCAATCTTAACACCAAGATATCTAGCGGCCATTCCTAAGTGAATTTCTAGGATCTGTCCGATATTCATACGAGATGGTACACCTAGAGGGTTTAACATGATGTCTACTGGAGTTCCGTCTTCCATATAAGGCATATCTTCTCTTGGGAGAATCTTGGAAATAACGCCCTTATTACCGTGACGTCCAGCCATTTTATCCCCTTCAGAGATTTTTCTCTTCTTGGCAACATAAACTCTAATGGATTCATTGACTCCACTAGGTAATGCATCCCCATTTTTCTTGGAGAAGTATTGAATACTTTGAACAACACCACCGCCACCATGTGGAACACGAAGTGATGAATCTCTATATTCTCTTGATTTTTCACCGATAACGGCGTGAATTAATTTTTCAGATGGACTTGGTTCAAATACACCCTTTGGTGTAATCTTACCAACCAAGATATCGCCTTCTCTAACCTCAGATCCTGGGATGATGATTCCTCTTTCATCTAGGTTCTTTAAAGCGTCAAGTCCGGCATTTGGAACTTCGCGTGTAATTTCTTCACGTCCAGAACCTGTTTTTAATTCTCTAGTTTCGATTTCGTATTCATCGATATGAATCGATGTATAAACGTCTTCCTTCACTAAATCTTCACTCATAATGATGGCATCTTCATAGTTGTAGCCTTCCCATGTCATGAATGCGACTGTTACGTTTCTACCTAAAGCGAGTTCGCCCTTATCGGTAGATGGACCATCCGCTAGGATATCCCCTTTATCTACGTATTCTCCTGCTGTAACAATTGGACGCTGTAAGATACAAGTGTCCTGGTTAGATCTGAAGAAACGAATTAAATCAAACGTTACTGATTCGCCCATTCCATAGTCTTTTAGTGTTTTCGCCATTTCATAGGTGTAAGGCTTAGATGGATCATATAAAACGTTGTTTCCTACCATAATCTTTGTATCAGGCTCTGGTGTGACAACAACCTTTGTTGAATCTGCATAGGTAACAAATCCTGAAACATTGGAAACGATAACAGACCCTGAGTCCTTCGCAGCACGATATTCAATACCTGTACCAACAATTGGAGATTCAGGCTTTAATAAAGGCACGGCCTGACGTTGCATGTTCGCACCCATTAGGGCACGGGAAGCATCATCATGCTCAAGGAAAGGAATTGTTGAAGTTGCAACAGAAACGATCTGCTTTGGAGAAACGTCCATGAAGGTGACTTCATCAGGTTCGAACATTGAGGTTTCACCACGATAACGTCCAATCACACGATCAATCATAATCGTTCCATCTTCAGAAAGCGTAGTTGCTGCAGATGCGATAATTTCATCGTATTCTTCATCCGCTGTTAAATATTTAAATTCTGGTGTAACCACCTTTTTATTATCTATAGTTTTCACCATTAGATAAGGTGTTTGAATAAATCCATATTTGTCAACCTTACCATAGGTTGCAAGTGAAGAAATCAAACCAATTGATGGTCCTTCAGGTGTTTCAATTGGACAAATTCTACCATAGTGGGAGTTATGAACGTCACGGACTTCAACACCCGCTCTGTCTCTAGCTAAACCACCAGTTCCAAGTGCTGAAACTCTTCTTTTTTGAGTAAGCTCTGCAAGAGGGTTAATTTGATCCATGAACTGTGAAAGCTGTGAGCTTCCAAAGAACGTTTTAATAGCTCCAGCTAGTGGAGTCATGTTGATGATATTTGATGGTGTTGCATCAGCAAATGTAGTCGTAGACATTTTGTCCTTGATGTTCTTTTCTGCTCTAGCTAAACCAATTCTGAATTGATTCTTTAAAAGTTCGCCGATTAATCTTAAGCGACGATTTCCTAAATGGTCAATATCGTCAGTGCTACCTAAGTCGTCATAAAGATTTAAGTAATAGCTCATTGAGGCAACAACATCAGATAGTGTAATATATTCTTTATTTTCTCTTTGATCGTTACCGATAACCTTGACAGGATAGATACGTTCAGTTTCCTTGTCTTTGACCGTAACTTCGATCATTTCGACAATAACGCCTTCACGTTCTCTTTCCTTTTGGTAAATATCAACACCAAAGAAGTACTTAATAACCTTTTCATCCAGTGATTGTCTATTGCGTCTTAGAACAGCGAGTACTTCTTCAGTAATCTCAGTATTCTTAGATACGATAACTTCACCAGTTCTAAGGTTTAAAATGTTTTCCTTTGTATAAAGTGCTTCGCCACCATCAGGTAATCTAATTGCTAGAATTTCATCAGGAGTTTCATTTTGCAATGAATCTTCCTTAGAAATAATTTCTTTTCTAAGTAAATGACGGTTTTCTCTAAGCAGGTTGATAATTTCTTTAGTAATTTTTGTTTTTTCAGGAACGACAACTTCCCCTGTTTCAGGGTTAACGATGTCTGTAGCTGTGTATTGGCCTAAAATACGTCCTAAAACGTCAAGCTTTTTATTAAACTTATAGCGTCCAACACTTGCAAGATCATATCTTCTGCGTTCAAATAGACGCATTCTAATGAATTCTCTAGCAGCATCTGCAGGAACCTTTTCGCCCTGTCTTAGCTTAGAGTAAAGATCGATGATTGCTTCATCGGCATTCTTTGTTTCATCTTTTTCAAAGGTAGCTTCTAAATAAGCGGATTTACCGAATACTTCTAAGATATCCTTCTTTTTAGAAAAACCTAGGGCACGCATCATCGTAGTCATTGGGACTTTCTTTGAGCGGTCTAGCTTTGCATACATGATATTTTTTGAACCCAATTCATATTCAATCCAAGCACCACGCGTTGGAATGACTTGAGCCATATATTTAACCTGGTTTAACTTCTTGTCTAGTTCACTTGTAAAATATGCTCCTGCAGAACGAATAATCTGTGAAACAACAACACGTTCAGCTCCATTAATGACAAAAGTTCCTGACGGAGTCATGAATGGTATTTCACACATTAGTACGACATTTTCACGTACTTCGCCTGTGACAGCATTTTCAAGTTTTACACGAGCAGAGAGTTGTTTAGCGTAATTTACATCTCTTAATTTTGATTCTTGTTCGCCATATTTAGGTTCTGATAAAAAATGTTCCTCAAAATATAGTTTCAGATCGCCATTGTGTCCTTCAATCGGTGAAATGTCTGTTAAAAGTTCTCTAATTCCTTCATCGATAAACCACTTGAAAGACTTTGTTTGAATCTCGATTAAGTCCGGCAAATCAATGTCATAACGCATTCTTGAATAATTTCTGCGTTCTGCTTTTTTGCCGTATTTGACGCTTCGATATCCCATAATCCACACTCCTATCGTATTTGGAAAATCTCGTTTCTTTATTTATAAAATTTAATTAAAACAACATTATGCATTTTACAATATTATCATATTGTTTGTAAATAGTCAATCTAAAATCTATTTTTTAGCCAAAAGAACCCAATATCCCTTACTTTTGTCAACAACATCACAGTTATTGAATAAAGAATGCAGTTTTGCTACCGTTGAAGGTGCTCCTTGTTTCTTTTGAATAACAACATACAAAATACCACCCGGGTTCAATGCTAGATATGCATCCTCATAAAGTCTAAAAATTGTGGGCTTACCTGCTCGAATCGGTGGGTTTGTAATGATGGCGTCTGCCTTAATGTTCACATACTCAAATAAGAATGATTGATGAACTTCTGCGTTCGTTATTTCATTCTCTTTCATGTTTTTTAAGGCTAGAGCAACCGCTCTTTCGTTGACATCGTATAAATATACGTGTTTTTCTGGACTCGTTTTTGCGACGTAAAGACCGATAGGACCATAGCCACAGCCCATGTCGATCACTGTCTTTACTTCTTTATTAAGCTCAATTGTTTCCAAAAGAAATTTCGTTCCATAATCGAGTGTTTCCTTGGAGAAAACACCACGATCGGTATAGAAACGAAAAGATGTAGCGTTAATCTCTACATCATAACTCTTGATGTTTGAATCAAGCGTTGAATCGTTTATAAAATAGTGACTCATAGGTCCCCCTCATAACAGCGAAAAAACCCGAGATGAATTCCCAGGTTAAAATTCGCATCAATTACAAGTTACTTGATTTCAACAGTAGCACCAGCGTCTTGTAGAGCTGTCTTTAATGCTTCTGCATCTTCCTTCTTAATCTTTTCTTTGATGACTCCATTTGGAGTTTCAGTTAAAGTCTTAGCATCTGCTAATCCTAAACCAGTTGCTTCACGTACAACCTTGATGACTGCAATTTTGTTTGCACCGAAAGTCTTAAGGATAACGTTGAATTCTGTTTTTTCTTCTTCAACAACAACAGCTGCTGCTGCTGGAGCTGCAGATACTGCAGATGGGTCAATACCGAATTCTTCTTTTAATCCGTCTACTAATTCTTTGATTTCTAATAAAGTCATTCCCTTTAGCGCTTCAATGAAAGCCGCTTTTGTTAGTTTTGCCATTTTTATATTCCTCCTAGATTATTATTCGTTACTACTAATCATGTTAAGCCCGATCGCTAATTCGCGAATTGGAGTTAACAAACCTACTGCTAACATTGTCAACAATGTTTCTCTCGATGGTAATGTTGCCAATGCATTGATTTGATCGACGCCTACTACTTTACCTTCTACAATACCTGCATGAATTTGTACAACCTTGTTTGTCTTTGCAAAATCGTAAACGATTTTTGCAGGGGCAACAACATCGGAATAGCTAATTGCTAAAGCTTTAGCGCCATATAATGATTCAGCTAAATCTTCGTATCCAGCAGCAATTGATGCTCTTCTAGAAATATTGTTCTTATAGACTGTGACTTCGCAGTCTGCTTTTCTTAACTGGATGCGTAGTTGAGTAAACTGTTCTACGGTTAATCCAGGATAATCAAAGGCAACAACGGTTGCAGCACGTCCAAGCTTTTCAGTTAATTCACGTACTGCTTCTGCCTTACGTTCGATAATTGCTTTTTGCATGAAATGCCTCCTTCTGAAAATAAAATCTCTCTAATGCCGAAGACAAAAGAGAGAATAATCGTTATGATTTTTCACCTCGGTAGGTAATTAAGCTTTCGCTCCTACTGTCTATGGCAATTACATTTAGTTTTCTTTTTTTATACTATTTTAGCGCTTGAATGAATCTTCATCCACGTGAACGCTTGGAGCCATACTTGAAGACACTGTAATGTTTTTCATGTATGTACCTTTAACAGTTGTTGGCTTGATACGAGCCAGTTGATCATAAAGTGTTTTCATGTTTTCTTTCAGCTGAATTGCTGTGAAGGAAACACGGCCGATAGGCGCATGGATGTTACCAACCTTGTCAGTACGATACTCAATCTTACCATTTTTAATTTCATGGACAGCTTTTTCAACGTCCATCGTTACAGTACCTGTCTTAGGGTTTGGCATTAAGCCTTTAGGTCCTAAGATACGTCCTAGTTTACCAAGTTGTCCCATCATATCTGGGGTTGCTACCATGACATCAAAGTCAAACCAGCCTCCTGCGATTTTTTGGATTAGTTCTGCAGCTCCAACGTGATCAGCTCCAGCAGCTTCCGCTTCTTTTGCTTTTTCGCCTTGTGCAATAACTACAACTCTGGAAACTTTACCTGTACCGTGTGGTAATACAAGAGCACCTCTTAAGTTTTGTTCAGCTTTTCTTGGATCAAGATTTAATCTGAACGCTGCTTCTACTGTAGCATCAAACTTAACATATGAGGTTTTTTTGACTAAGTCCATTGCTTCGTCAACTGCATATTTCTTCGTTTTATCGATGAGTTTTGCAGCCTCAAGGTATTTCTTTCCTCTTTTCATATTCTTCCTCCTAAAATGTGGTCTAGCGGGGGGTTGTTCTCCTCCCACAACTTTAGATAGCTATCATCTAAATTAGTCTACTACTACGATACCCATATTGCGTGCTGTACCTTCAATAATTTTCATTGCTGCTTCTACAGTAAACGCATTTAAGTCCGGCATCTTTCTTGTTGCAATTTCTTTTACTTGCTCGCGAGTGATTGTAGCGACTTTATCTTTCTTAGCGTTTTTAGAGCCAGACTTGATATTCGCTGCTTTCTTTAATAGATCGCTTGCAGGTGGTGTTTTGGTAACAAATGAGAATGTACGATCATCATATACTGAAATGATTACTGGTACGACAAAGCCCATTTGATCCTTTGTTGCTTCATTAAATTGGGAACAGAATGCTGGTA
>JAUSOA010000034.1 GCA_030656435.1 Acholeplasmataceae bacterium
ATTGAAAGACAACGTGCAAATGCAGCTGCTTCTTCAGGAAATTCAGTTGTTGATGCTTTGAGATTGTATGCTGTAGAAAATCCTTCAGCTGTTGGTACTTATGACACTACTGCAGAACTTGAAGCTGTAATCGCTGAGTTCATCACCTCTGTACCGGATGTTACAAATATTACTTTTTCTGTCGATGAAGGAGTGGTGAGCGTTGCACCTACGGAACCAACTCCAATGATTATTGACACATATGAGGTCATCCTCATCGGAGGAGTCTTCGAGAGAAATCCAAATCCAGCGTAACTTTTACCACAACCATAAGAAAAAGCCATTACTCATTCGAATAATCGCTTTTTTTTTATTTTCATGCGATTCTGCCTCAAATCCAGACAAATTCCTTGATGCATCTTGAATGAACTGCATTATTTGTGTATAACCCGAGTTTGATAGTTTAAACAAATATAGACCGGCAAGATAGCCTTATTAAGGCATCAAGCCGGTCTTTTCTATTTGCTGTTTTGTTGTGTGTTGCGGATGAGTTCTTTTTGAAGTTTCTTGATAGTTTCGTGTTTCATATATTTGTTGTCTATCTTCAAATCATATAATTCCGCTATCTCATCAAAAACATCATCATTCTTGAACACCGTGTAGATCCCTTTTTCAAGATAAATGACACCCGCTTCACTTAATGCTTTTTGGATTTTGGCAGCTGACCATCGATAACCACTTTTCATTTGAAGAATACGCATGAGTGTCAATGATAAGAAACAAATGAGGAAGTGTCCTTCAATATGATCTTCCGTTCTGACATAAACCGGTCTTCCCTCGAGATCAGACTTCATAATCCGAAACGCGTCTTCAATCTTTGAAAGTCCTTTGTAACTTTCGATAACACTTTGGTTATCCATTTTAGTTTCGGATGTCACCAACATATAGTAGCCATCAAGGGCGACATCGCGTTTGTATTTCTCTTCATCAAAAATGAGTTTGGGTTTCTTTTTAACCACTTCACCTGTCTTTTTATCAACATGCATTTCTTTGAGATATTTTTTGATGCCATAGGCATTTGAAGCTGTATAGAGACTAGGTGTTTCGATATATTTATGAATCAGTTCCTCAATGGGCCCCCGTTTATGTTTTTCTCTTTCATCATGTTTTTTTGACCAGAACACAATTACTTTCTCTTTGAGATGCGTTATCGTCCCATCCGCCATCGTGGCTTCTTTTTCATCCAACCACGATTTGATTTTGAATGTCTGATGATCATTGAATGTGTATCCAATGGGATCAAGAATCTTTTGAATCAACTCGGGCTTTCGTCCTCTGATTTTCTCACTCACGATATATCCATCACCATCGGCCGAGATATCATACAAATTAGAAGCACTGTTGAGTCCTTTGTCGGCGACAACGATAACGCGCTCAAATCCATATTGTTTCTTAATCTCTTTTAATATCGGAATCATCGTCTTAGTATCGCTCGTATTCCCCCGAAAGAGTCGATATGCAATCGGAATTCCCTTGTCATCAATTAACAGCCCCATCTGCACGATTGGATTCGGTCGGTGTTCCTTACAAACACCTTTCGCCCTAAGTCCTTCATTTTCGGGATCGCTTGTCTCTATTTCAAAATAGTAATTGGTCACGTCATAAAAGATAAGTATCGGATTTCTTTGGTAGATTTCCTGGATTCTTTTGTGTATATACAATTGAACGTTTTCCTTGATGTCATTCAATACTGAGAGTGATTTGTATAAGTCTTCAAGCTTGATTGTTTGAAAGGCGTCGAAATACATGCTCTTGTTTTCAAAAGTTTCTTTTTTTGATGCTGGACGCAGGATCCTTGAATAAACAAGCAATCTGACAACCTCATCTATATCATACGTGAACTTGTAATTGCGTGATTGTTTATCGAAAAAATCCGATAGATGGAGTTCTTGATAAAGTGCGTCAAGCAAGAAAAAACCATAATTCAATGGTTTTGAAGCATGGTTTGAATGTGTGTTGAGGTTAAGTGTCACATCGACATATTGATCAAGCGTGCTTTCTTTGGCTTCCTGCTTAAGTCTTTCAAGGATATTTGGTTCTATCAATTCCAGTTCTTCAAGATAGCCGAAATTATGTATGACCCGCTGCTTGGACTTTCCTTGTTCCCTATATCCTTCGACGAGGTAGACAATTGTTCCTCGTTTTTGTGTCTTGCCTTTGGTTAAGCGTATGTACATCGGAATCACCACCTGAGACCATTATACCACGGCACACGACAACACACAACTATTAAATGAAAGAAAGTAAAAGAAAATAACCGAACCCTATAACTATGTTATACAGCTCGGCTATTGATTAAATGGTTTAGTTCAAACTATCAAACTCGGGTTATATTATATTATATATTGTTATATCTATATGCAAATACAATTTCCTATTAAAATAAAAAAGCAGATATTATTAAAAATAATATCTGCGATATTTATTTATGGTGCCCAACAATAGGCAAAACCCGAACTATATTTTTCATAAAGACTATTTCGCAATTGAACTTTGGTTTTGATTTACTCTACATATCCCCACACTACAGGACAATCAGAGTTGTTCCAATCGACAGCCCATCCAACGGGTTGAAATGCTGCTTCTGTATAGATTGTTAAACTGCTGCAACCTTCGAATGCACTACCACC
>JAUSOA010000035.1 GCA_030656435.1 Acholeplasmataceae bacterium
AAAGACTCATAGAGTGCATCACCATTACCAATGGCTATAAAATTGAACTTTCCGTCTTTTAGAAAATCCTCTAATACAGGCATTAAAATATCTAATCCCTTTTGACGAGCAAATCTATTGATGAATGAAACCAAGGGAAGATCAACATTTTCTAAATGTAGATCCTTTAAAAGTTCATTCTTGTTATTTTTCTTGCCGATAGCAAATGTATCTTCATTGTAATTTAAATAAAGTGATTTATTTTTTCTAGGATCATATAACTCTTGATCGAGTCCATTTAGTATTCCATATAGATCATATTGTCTAGCCTTTAGTGGACCATCTAAAGTAAACCCATAAAATCTTGTTAAAATCTCATTTCGATAATTTTCTGATACCGTATTGACTGCATTGGCACGCATGATACCGCATTTTAGGAAGTTGACACGATCTAAATGGATATAGGTAAAATTCTTATGCCCGAAAAGCTTTTCAGTTTCCATCGGATAAGATCCTTGTTTTTCAAGGTTATGAATGGAAAGTACTGTTTTAATATTGGCAAACTCTTTATTTTGTGAGCGATATTTAACATCTAAGAAAAAGGGGATAAGCCCTGTTTGCCAGTCATTGGCATGCACAACATCGGGATAATCTCCAGTTAATTTAATATACTCAAAGATTGCAAAGTTAAAGAATGTAAATCGCATTGCATCATCTTCATAGCCGTAATATTTTTTTCTATCAAAAAACTCTTCATTTTCAACGAAAATATAGATCACATCATCATACTTAATTTGATAATAATTGGCAATCTTTTCATATAACCCCATTTTAATGACTGAAGAACCTAAAAAACGCATATTTGCATGATGTTCTTTAATCTGTTGGTAATAAGGGGTGATGATTTTCACTTCATGACCGATTTGATTTAAAGCCTTAGGAAGTGCAGCAGCAACATCTGCTAAACCACCGGATTTACTGAAAGGGTATGCCTCTCCACTACAAAATAATATTTTCATGTTATTCACCTGTTTCAATTATACACAAATTCAGTTGTATTTCACAAGTTATAAAGAATCAAAATACTGGCAATAAATTGATTTATAATCACTAAGCTTGGATTGACTAAAGTCAAATCCTATGATAAAATCATTTTGGTTCTTGGACCACTTTTTATTTTATCAATCAAATAAGTGCATAAACCATGGAGGTATGAAATTGAGAAGACTAGTCATTGTAGGAACCCAATGGGGTGACGAGGGAAAAGGTAAGATTACCGATTATTTAGCGCAAAATGCAGATCTTGTCGTTCGCTATCAAGGCGGAAATAATGCAGGTCATACCGTCGTATTCGATGGGAAGAAGTATAGCCTACACCTATTGCCTTCAGGGATACTAAATCCTAAAATTGATAATGTAATGGCCAATGGAATGGTGATCAATCCAAAGGCATTTGTCGAAGAGATTTCAAAGGTTAGTGACTTTAGCTTGCACATCTCTGATCGTGCACATGTGGTTCTACCCTATCACCTAGAGTTAGATAAAGCATATGAAGCATTAAAGGGCAGTAAAAACATTGGAACAACCCATAAAGGAATTGGACCAACCTATACCGATAAGTCCTCAAGAATTGGAATGAGAGTTTCGACATTCATCCATGAAGAAAGATTTAGAAGTAGTTTATATGAACTTATACGCGAAAAAAACATCGAATTGGGTTTATTAAAGCATCCACTGCTTAATTTTGAAGCAATCTATAATGAATATAGTGTTTATGCAAAGGTGATGGCACCTTATGTAACAGATACATCACTATACTTAAATCAAGCAATTGAAAGTGACAAAAAAATACTATTTGAAGGGGCACAAGGCGTGCTTTTGTGTCTTGATCATGGAACATATCCATTTGTGACCTCAAGTTCCCCTACAGCCTCATCAGTGCCCTTAAATACAGGGATTGCTCCATGGCTTGTCGAAGGAGCAATCGGAGTTACCAAGGCCTATACAACAAGAGTCGGAAGTGGTCCGATGCCAAGTGAGATTCATAGTGAACTCGCTTCGCATATCAGAACAGTTGGTAATGAATTTGGAACAACAACCGGAAGACCTAGAAGAATTGGCTGGCTAGATACCGTTATCCTTAGACATACAAAGCGTGTGAGTGGATTATCCTATCTTGCAGTTACACTCTTAGATGTTTTAACTGGTATTGATGAACTAAAAATCGCTATTAGCTATACACTTGATGGAGTTGAAATCGACAGAATCCCTGCAGAAATCGAAGATTTCGAAAGATGCATCCCCAATTATATCACCATGCCAGGTTGGCATGAGGATATCACACAAGTCAAATCCTATGATGATTTACCAATTAACGCGAAAAACTATTTATTTAGAATTGTTGAATTGGTTGGAGTACCTATCGGTATGTTTTCAGTGGGTCCAGATCGCAATCAGACCATTATGGTTAAAAATATATTTTAGGAGGGCTCTATGATTTCAAGATATCAAAGAAAGATTATGAAGGATTTATGGAGTGACGAGAATAAATTTAGTAGTTTTTTAGCAGTCGAGCTAGCAGCTAGTTACGCATGGATGAAAACAGGGCTTTTTTCAGAGGAAGAATTTAGGCAATTGGAAAAAGCAAGCTTTAAAATAGAGGATATTGACCGCATTGAAGCAGAAGTGAAACATGATGTTATCGCCTTTACTAAGGCAGTATCACTAACCCTAGGTGATGAAAAGAAATGGCTTCACTACGGCCTTACATCAACAGATGTTGTCGATACCGCACAATCTTTAATCCTTAGAGATGTCAATCATATTCTTTTAGAGGATATCGATTCATTTATGTCAGTTCTTAAAAAGAAAGCCAATCTATACAAAAATCTTCCTGCAATGGGAAGAACACATGGAATTCATGCAGAAATTACATGCTTTGGCTTAAAATACGCACTATGGTATGAGGATTTTAAGCGTTTGAGACGTTTATTTGTTCATGCTGCTGATAGTGTATCGGTTGCTAAAATTAGTGGTGCTGTAGGCTCCTATTCTCAAAGCGCACCAATCATTCAAAAGCTTGCTAGTGATTATCTTGGCTTAGATGAATCCTTAATCTCTACACAGACATTGCAGCGCGATCGTCATGCAAACTATATGAGCGTTATCGCATTAATTGGTGCTGAATTAGAAAAAATCGCGATCGAAATTAGACATTTATCAAGAACTGAAGTTAAGGAAGTTAGTGAGTACTTTGCAGCCTCTCAAAAGGGTTCTTCAGCGATGCCTCACAAGAAAAATCCGATATCGAGTGAAAACATAACAGGACTTTCTAGAGTCTTAAAGGGTTATATGGTGACCTCCTATGATAATATCGCTTTATGGCATGAGCGTGATATCTCACACTCCTCTGCAGAACGTATTATTTTAAGTGATGCAACAACCCTATTGGATTATATGCTTAATAGATATACTCAAACACTCGATTTACTCGTTGTTGATGAGAAGCAAATTGCCTATAACATCACCTTAACTAAGGGTGTCGTCTACTCTCAAAAGGTATTATCCTTATTAATTCAAAAGG
>JAUSOA010000037.1 GCA_030656435.1 Acholeplasmataceae bacterium
TGAAAAAGCTAGAGCTTGCGAAGCTTATGGAGCTGAAGTGATTCAGCTTACCGTAGGGCCTGAGCTTTTCTATCAGTTTTTATTGTTATTAGAAGAAACTGGATATTTTAACGCATCTCTTTATTCACCCTATGGAATCATGGGGATTGAGACTCTTGGATATGAAATTGCAACAGAAGTTTACAATCAAGAGAAAAAGTTTCCAGAAATGGTGATTTGCACCAATGCTGGAGGAGGAAATTTAACAGGAACTGCTAGAGGATTAATTAAGGCTGGTGCAACTACAACAAAGATTGTTGCTGCATCTGTTGATCTATCAGGTCTACATATGGCAAGTGATTTAGACTTCAATAAGAAATCATTTACAACTGGGCATACAGGATTTGGAATTCCATTTTCCACCTTTCCAGATCGAAGTGATGTTCCAAGAAGTGCTGCTAGACCAATGCGTTACATGGACTCCTATGTCCTTGTAAATCAAGGCACTGTTTTCTTTATCACTGAAGCACTCGCTCTTCTAGAAGGAATGGAGAGAGGTCCTGCAGGTAATACAAGTCTTGCAGCGGCATTTAGTCTTGCACAAGAAATGAAGGATACAGATATTATTGTCGTTCAAGAAACAGAATATACTGGTGCTGGTAAGCACATGAATGCACAAATTTCCTTTGCAAAAGATCGTGGTATCAGTTTATTGATTGGAGATCCTTTATTAGAAAAGCCAGGAAAGAACTTAATTTTCCCTAAATCAGGATCCTTTGTTAAGCATCGCGAACTTGATTTAGACGGACTTAGAAAAACATATTTAAAACATTTTGATCAACAACTTTTATTTGATAAGGATTACGAATATTTGGCTTTAGAGCTGAAGACAACAATAAAGAGAATTAAAGAACTTATGGAGGTAAACAATGAAATCAAGAAATGATGATTATTTAGAAAGAAGAGAGCATCTGGACAAGTATTCCGATTCAGAGCTTAAAGCATATTTCAAGGAATTAACAGATCAAATCATTGATCCCTTACTTACACTCGCATATGATTATACGACTCCAGCGATTGAAAGAAGTGTTTTGATGCGTATGGGATTTTCAAGTTTAGAAGCAAAGCACATCACCGATAAGCTTTTAGAAAACAATCTTTTAGAGCACGGGGCAGGCCATATCGTTTATAAGTATGCAAAGCTTAAAAAACTTCCAATTCGAGATTCTGGACTTGCTCTTTTAGAGACATCAGAGATTAACTTCATCATGGAGGTATTCAAATGAATCCAAAAGATAAGTTAAATATTAGAGATATATTAGATAATTTAGAGAACTATCGACCAAGAAGAAAGGGTTGGACATGGAGAGATAAAGGTCCAATCGAGCTTGGTCAGTTTAGATATATTCAAGCCAGTCCATCACTTAAAAACTTTATATCTTTACCAAGTGCAAGAAGCTTAAATGGTATAGATCCTCAACCAGATGCAACCATTACAACTGAAATTGCTTCAGGAAGATTTGAAGATGATATCAGAAGAATGAGAATGGCTGCCTATCATGGTGCAGATCATATCATGGTAATTCGTACTGCAGGACAGTCTCATATGGATGGTCTATTAGAGGGCACACCACAGGGTGTTGGTGGTGTACCAATTACTAGAAAACAAGTTCGTGCTCAAAGAAAAGCACTGGATATGATTGAAGATGAGGTCGGTAGACCCATTAATTATCATTCTTATGTTTCAGGTGTAGCAGGTCCTGAAATTGCTGTAATGTTTACCGAAGAAGGGGTAAACGGCGCACATCAAGACCCTCAATATAATGTTTTATATCGAAATATCAATATGGTCCGCTCGTTTATCGATGCGGCTGAAAGTAAAAAAATGATGGCCTATGGTGGGCTTGCTCAAATTGATGGCGCACACAATGCAAATGCGACAGCAAGAGATGCGTGGAAGATTATGCCTGAGCTCTTAGTTCAGCATGCAATCAATAGCCAAATGAGTGAAAAGATTGGGATATCTCCTGATCTGATTTGCCTATCAACAGTTCCACCTGCAGCTCCACCTTCACCAGACCTAAAGCTGAATCTTCCCTATGCTCTCGCACTCCGCGAATTCTTTTCAGAATATAAAATGCGTGCTCAAATGAATACTAAATATATGGATTCATCCACTAGAGAAGCAACGGTGACACATGTCTTAAATCTATTAATTTCAAGATTGACAAGTGCAGATATCCAATCAACGATTACTCCTGATGAAGGAAGAAACGTGCCTTGGCATGTTTATAACATCGAAGCACTAGATACCGCAAAGCAAGCGATGATGGGTATGGATGATTTAATGGGTATGCTTGAATTTAAAAAGGAAGGATACCTAGTTGAAAAGAAAAGAGAAATTCAAGAAAGAGCTATTTTGATGATGGAAGAAATTATATCAATGGGTGGCTATTTTAATGCTGTAGAAAAGGGGATGTTTGTTGATAGTGGGTATTATCCTGAACGTAGCGGCGATGGTATCGCAAGAAGCGCGACTGGTGGTATTGGTGCACAAACAGTCATTAAAAGAGCAACTGATTATTTAGCTCCAGTGACTGCGCATTATGGATATAACAATGTTACTCAATATGATAAAACTGCACTCAACAATCCTTCCAAATTAATTGGAGGATGTACCTTTGAAAACCCTGATTTAATTCAATATATTGATGAATTAGATCCAGAGGATAATGTGAATAGAAGACTTGATGATAACGAAAAATACAGATCAACATCCTTAATCAAACCAGAAGTACAATGGCTTGGTGACGGGGTTATCACCTTAGACTTGTTTTTTCCGACAGATGAACTAACTGCTGAAGCTGCAGCCCTAGAGGTTGCTAAGCAGATGAAACTAACGAATGCTGAAGTCATTCATAAGGAAGTCCTTCATCCAAGTGAAGGAACAAGAATTCAGTTAAAGGGAACTATTGGTTTTGATATCGATTCATCTAAGCTTGTATTACCTAAAAAGGAAGTTCT
The DNA here is from genome assembly GCA_030656435.1 of Acholeplasmataceae bacterium. Classification (GTDB taxonomy): domain Bacteria; phylum Bacillota_I; class Bacilli_A; order Acholeplasmatales; family Acholeplasmataceae; genus Peloplasma. Next base: position 3,004 of record JAUSOA010000037.1, read on the forward strand.
ACTCCCAGAAGATGATATATTAAAATATGTTAAAAAGCATGAAATAAAGGTCATCGCTGGTACAGGTGGATCGGATGAACACAGTGTTGGTATGAGAGAAATCCTAGATATCAAACATGGTGGAGTTGAGAAGTATGGTATCAAATATACTTATCTAGGAACAAGTGTTCCAATTGAAAAGTTTATCGATGCTGCAATCGAAACAAACGCACAGGTCGTGATGATTTCTTTAATCATTTCACACGATGATATCCATTATAAAAATATGCAAAAATTACATGACTATGCAGTGGAAAAAGGAGTTAGAGATAAACTCATTTTACTTGCTGGCGGAACTCAAGTGACACCAGAACTTGCACTAAAATACGGTATGGACCAAGGATTTAGCCGTGGAACCAAAGGACTTCAAGTTGCAAGCTTCATCGTCAAAAAACATAAAGAGATTCATGATAATTGATTGTTTGGTAGCTGAAATAGGTTCAACAACAACAGTTGTGAATGCCTTTAATCTTCACCAAGGTCCGGTGGAGTTCATCGGCAGAGGTATGCATCAAACAACCGTTGATAGCGATGTCACGATTGGTTTAAAAAACGCGATTGATGACTTGAAGAATAACTTAAATATCGAAGAATTAACCTATAAAGAAATGCTTGCATCCTCTAGTGCTGCTGGGGGATTAAAAATCACTGTTCATGGCTTGGTCTATGAAATGACCGCAAGAGCAGCTAAGGAAGCAGCACTCAATGCAGGTGCGAATATCCATCTAATTACTGCAAACCGAATCGAATCTGAACATATTGAAAGAATTAAAGAAATTAAACCGAATATCATCATCATTGCTGGTGGAACTGATTTTGGTGAAAAGGAAGTCGCTTACCATAACTTATTAGATCTTATGGATTTGAACATTCCAATAATTTATACTGGAAATGTGGCGAATCATGATCGGATTAAAAATTTAAATAAGAGCCATATTAGAATTGTTGAAAATGTTTATCCTAGAGTCGATGATTTCAATATCATTCCCCTAAGGGAAGCCATTTATGAAACATTTGAGAAAAATATCATTCACGCTAAGGGAATGCAGCATATTTTTGATATGGTAAATGAAATCATTATTCCAACACCTGGTGCTGTCATGGATGCAACACTATTATTAAATGAGATTTTTGATGGTGTAATGACTATTGATGTCGGCGGTGCAACCACCGACATTCATTCGGTTAGCGAACCCAAGCCAGAGTTTTTAAAATATAATGATGGTGAGCCTAGATTCAAAAGAACTGTCGAAGGAGATTTAGGTGTATTCATCAATAGAAAGCATGTCCTAAAAACCTTTAAGGCTGGAGAAATCGAAAGAAATACTGGGATGTCATATGATCATGTTTTGCATGTGATGGAAACTGAACCCTTCATTCCAACTACTGAATTTGGTAAAAAAGCTGTTGATTTACTCACCAGACAATGTGTGTTCCAGGCACTAGATCGTCATATCGGTGATATGAAACGCGTATTTACCACAAACGGATTCAAGGTTATTCCAGATGGAAAGGATGTAACTCAGGTTAAAGCTATCTTTCTAACAGGAGGTGCTTTACTGAATGCCAGTCATCCAAAGCAAATCATCAAGGATTATCTTTTGAAGCAACAGACAAAATTAATACCTGATCCAAACACGAAGGTATATATCGATTATGATTACATTTTCGCATCCCTTGGTGTCTTATCACATCTTTATCCAAATCAAGCAAAAGAACTTTTATTGAAATCGATAGGAAGAGAGGAATAGCTTATGTATCCAAAAATTCATATCCATTTAAAAAAATATGCACACAATGTTAACTTTATTACAACACTTTTGCATAAGCACAACCTATCTATAATGGCAGTCTCTAAGGTTTTTTCTGCTGATCCCAGACTTATAGAGGTATTAAACAAAGAAGATATTGACTACATCGCAGATTCAAGAATTGATAATCTAAAAAAAATCGTAACAAATAAGCCTAAGGTGCTTCTAAGAATTCCAAAGATGTCTGAGGTTTCTGAGGTTATCATGCATACGGATATATCCTTAAATTCAGAGCTTGAAATCATCGATTTACTGAATACAGCCGCTCATAAACTTAAAAAAATACATTCTATTATTTTAATGTTTGATATCGGTGATCTTAGAGAAGGAATCTACTATAAGGAAGATTATTTGAGTACTGTTAAAAAAATACTATCTATGTCGAATATCAAATTACTTGGCATTGGAACGAATCTCACATGCTATGGCGCAGTGATTCCTACAGAAGAGACCTATGAAAAGCTTGAAGATATCATTAAGAATATCGAGAGTAATTTAAGCATTAAGATAGATTTAATCTCTGGAGGCAACTCATCATCCTTATTGATGCTGATGAATCAAACACTTCCAAAATATATTAATAACCTACGTATCGGAGAAGCACTTGTCTTAGGTAGGGAAACAGCTTATGGGAATTTGATTGAAGGTTTATATGATGATGTCTTTACACTAGAAGCAGAAATTATTGAAATTAAAGTTAAACCCTCGATGCCAGAAGGAATTACAGGTATGGATGCGTTCGGTAAAAAGGTTAGATTTTTCGACCAAGGGATGATTACAAGAGCGATTCTATCAATCGGTAGACAAGACGTTGATTGTGCAAACCTAATTCCTCCAAAGGGTGTGAATATTTTAGGCTGCAGTAGCGATCACTTAATTGTAGAACTCAAAAACCTTGATTTGGAAATTGGAGATACCATCACATTTAAGCTTAATTACGGTGGAATACTTTCCTTGATGACATCACCTTATGTGGAGAAAACTTATGATAAATCACTATAGACCAACATGGGCAGAAATTAATCTTAATCATCTTTGGCATAACTACAGTGAGGCAAAAAAGGAAGCTCCAAATAAGGAAGTCATACCAGTGATTAAAGCCAATGCATATGGTCATGGAGCTATCCCCATATTTAAATTTTTATACCAAAGAGGAGTTCGCTTCTTTGCAGTATCTCTATTAGAAGAGGCACTAGAACTAAGGAAGGTTTTAAATGATGCATCCATTCTCATGATGGGTCCGTTATTAATAGAGGATCTGCAGATTGCATCGGACAACCGAATTGAATTTACTATTTATGATATACCGATTTATGAAGCAGTAATGAAATCAAATCTTAAGCTTACATGTCATTTAAAAATAGATTCCGGAATGTCTAGATATGGTCTCATAGAGCCAAAAATGATTATTGATGTAGTTTCAAATCTCCAGTCAAAGAAAAATATTGATCTCAAAGGAATCTACACACATTTCGCGACAGCTAATGAAAACGAAGAATTCTATTTCAATCAAGTGATTCGAATGAAAAACATTCTTGATCAGATTAAAGTAAAGCCAAGAATGATTCATATGTCTAACTCTTCATCAACCTTTAAATATGAAAAAAAATATGATTTTACAACACATGTACGACTTGGGATTTCCTTATATGGTCTTAGTCTTGATGATCCAAAGCCTAATATCATTCCAGTCATGTCCTTGAAATCTAAGGTTGTGCAAATTAAGGAATTGCATAACGGAGATTCATTAGGCTACGGAGCAACCTATAAAGCAAAGGGACATGAATTCATTGCGATTCTACCTATTGGGTATGCAGATGGATTGATTAGAAAAAATAAAAATGGTTGTGTCGAAATCAATAGCAAGAAATATAAAATTGTTGGCATCATTTGTATGGATGCTTGCTTTATCAAAGTTGACGAAACTGTTCATGTTGGTGATGTGGCGACCATCTTTGGTGGAATCATCACTGTTGATGATATTGCAAAACGACTAAATACAATCAACTATGAAGTGGTTACATCGGTATCAAATCGAGTACCTAGAATCATGGTGGAAGGAGCAAAAATATGATTAATGTAACATCAGAAATTGGTAAGTTAAAATCGGTATTGGTCCATAGGCCCGGTAAGGAATTAGAAAATCTGACCCCAGATGTTTTAGAAAAACTACTATTCGATGATATTCCATACCTAAAGGTTGCCCAAGAAGAACACGACATGTTTGCAGATACTTTAAGAAAAGAAGGAATTGAAGTCCTCTATTTGACAGATATGATTACCGAAGCACTTGAGGCACATCCAGAAGTCATTTGTAATTTTGTGAATGCATTCATTGAAGAATCAAAAATTAAGTCTCATACGATTAAGACAGGGCTTTATCAATATTTAACAAGTCTTTCGATTCGCAAAATGATATTAAAAATGATTGAAGGAATTCGAATTCATGAAATTACTTTGGGTAAGAAAAACTCTATTATGGATATGCTTGAAGATGAATATCCATTTTATACAGATCCAATCCCCAACATTTTATTCCAAAGAGATCCTTTTTCAAGTGTTGGTCATGGAGTAGCTATTGGAAAAATGTATATGCAGGCAAGACAAAGAGAAACCATTTTTTCAGAGTATATTCTTAACTTCCATCCGCGCTTTTACGGAAAAAGTCCATTGCGGTATTATAACAGACTCAACCGTTATCCTCTAGAAGGTGGAGATGTTCATATTTTAAATAAGCATGTTGTTGCTATCGGGATATCCTCTCGAACTGACCCAAGAGCAATCGAGTTTTTCGCTGAACAACTTTTTAAGGATGATAATGAATTCAATACAGTACTTGCTTTTAACATCCCAAAGAGTAGAGCATTCATGCATTTAGATACTGTATTTACTCAAGTCGATTATGGAGTATTTACGATTCATCCAGGAATAGAAAATAAATTAACAGTTTTTGAAATCACAAAAAACAGTGAACGCTTCGATGTGAAAAAGGTTGTTGTGTCACTTGAAGAAGTTTTAGAAAAGCATTTAAAACGAAAAATCACTTTGATTCGATGTGGTGGTAAAGATGTAATCACATCCGTTAGAGAACAATGGAATGATGGAGCAAATACATTATCTATTGCACCTGGTGTTGTTATTGTCTATGATAGAAACCACGTAACAAACCAAATGCTTAGAGATGCAGGAATTAAAGTATTAGAGATAGAATCTAGTGAATTATCAAGAGGCCGTGGAGGCCCAAGATGTATGAGCATGCCATTAGAAAGAGAAGAAATAGAATATGGAGAAGAAAAATGATGAATTTAAAGGGTAGACATTTATTAACTTTGTTGGATTTTACACCAGAAGAAATACAATTTCTAATTGATCTTGCTGCAAAGCTCAAATTTGAAAAAAAGGAAGGCATTCCTCATAAGCACTTGGCGGATAAGAATGTTGTTCTTTTGTTTCAAAAGGATTCAACAAGAACAAGATGTGCTTTTGAGGTTGGAGCTTTTGATTTAGGGATGGGTGCTACCTATATTGGACCTACAGGATCCCAAATGGGTAAAAAAGAATCCGTAAAGGATACTGCTCGAGTTTTAGGTCACATGTATGATGGAATCGAGTTTAGAGGATATCTTCAAAGTGATGTTGAAACACTTGCAGAATTTTCAGGAGTTCCAGTATGGAATGGATTAACCGATCAATATCACCCAACACAAATACTTGCAGACTTTTTAACAATTCAGGAACAATTTGGATCATTAAAGGGTATTAAGTTCACTTATTTAGGTGATGCTAGAAACAATATGGGTAATTCATTAATGATTGGTTGTGCAAAGATGGGAATGCATTTTACTGCAGCAGCCCCAAGAGCTCTATGGCCAAATCAAGAATTGATTAAAACCTGTGAAATGATTGCAAAAAATACAGGTGCAACGCTACGTTTCACTGAAGATCCAATGGAAGCCACTCATCAAGTCGATGTTTTATATACCGATGTTTGGGTATCGATGGGAGAACCAAAGGATGTATGGCTACAAAGAATTATCGATTTAAACAAAT
>JAUSOA010000038.1 GCA_030656435.1 Acholeplasmataceae bacterium
AAAAAGGCTGGTGCAACCCTACTTCGTGGTGGTGCATATAAGCCAAGAACATCTCCATACGCTTTTCAAGGATTAGAGCTTGAAGGTTTGAAGCTACTTAGAAAAATTGGGGACGAAGTGGGATTGAAGATTGTTACTGAAATACCAAGTGCAGATTTACTTCCTCTATTTGAACAATATGTCGACGTCATTCAAGTTGGAGCAAGAAATATGCAAAACTTTCATCTAATGAAGGCCTTAGGTAAATCAACAAAGCCTATTCTATTAAAAAGAGGCTTATCTGCAACCATAGAAGAATGGTTAATGTCAGCTGAATATATTATGGCTGGCGGAAATGAACAAGTTATTTTGTGCGAACGCGGCATTCGTACCTATGAAAAATATACGAGAAATACCTTAGACATCAGTGCTGTGCTTTCAGTCAAGGAGCTTTCACATTTACCAGTAATCATCGATCCATCTCACGCAGCTGGACGCTGGACAATGATTGAAAAGCTTTCTTTAGCATCCCTAGCTGTTGGAGCACATGGATTGATTGTTGAAGTTCATCATGACCCAGAGCATGCATTATCTGATGGGGCACAGTCCTTAAAGTTAAACAAGTTCTCATCAATGATGGATGAGCTTGACAAGGTAGCAGTCGTTTTAGGTAAGAAGCTCAGATGAAGATCTTTGTTGTAGGACTCGGACTCATTGGTGCGTCCTATTCCGAAGGACTACATAAAGCAGGGCACCATATATATGGGTATGATATCAATGAAAGCCTTATGGAAAAAGCAGTTCAATTAGGCTTTTTAGAAAAAGATAATAGCTTATCAAAGATTAGTGCTGCTGATCTAGTGATTTTAGCTTTATATCCAAAATTCAATGTAGATTTTGTAGAAAAAAACAAGAATCTATTGACTGCAGGACAACTCATTACAGATGTCAGCGGAACAAAAACATGGATGATGTCTGAAATTGAAAAAATATTACCCAATGGAATAACCTATACATCTCACCACCCGATGGCGGGTCGTGAGTCCTCTGGATTTGAATCCAGAAATTATCATATGTTTAAAAATGCAAATTTTATTATTGTTAAGGGTAAAAAAAGCGAAAAAAAGGATATTGAAATTTTAGAACTTATCGCAAAAAACCTGAAATTTGGTAAAATAACAGTAACAGATGCGAAAACACATGATGAGTTAATTGCTTTTACTTCACAGTTGACTCATATTCTTGCTGTCTCTTTAATACAAAGCGACCATTTAAAGGAAACAAAAGAAGCAACCGGGGATTCATTTAGAGATCTTACTAGAATAGCAAAGATCAACGAAGTGATGTGGACAGAGCTTTTTTTAGAGAATAAAGAAGCATTGGTGACGAAAATTAACGAATTTATGACAGAACTTGTTTATATCAAAGAGCTAATCCTAGATGATGATAAAGAACGGTTAATGAATTACTTAAAGGAAGCCAAAGAAAAGAGGAAATCCTTTGACATTTCTTAAAATGCCGAATTATGACATTCATATCGAAGAGGGTGGGTTAACTCATCTTGCAAAGCACATCAAATCGATTTACGAATTTGATGATCTTTTTGTCGTAACCGATCAAAATGTCTTTGATTTATATCATGAAAAGTTGATTCAATCCTTAATTGGCTTTCATCTTTCATTTGTTGTATTACCCCCAGGTGAAAAAACAAAATCACTAGATGTCTATCATCAAGCGATTCAAACACTAATCGAAAAAGGAATTAAAAGAAATCATTTAATCCTAGCCTTTGGTGGTGGGGTGATTGGTGATTTGACTGGATTTATCGCATCCACTCTTTATAGAGGAATTCCCTACATCCAAATACCTACTACACTCTTAGCACAAGTTGATAGCAGCATTGGTGGTAAGGTTGGTATTGACTTAAAGGAAGGCAAAAACCTAATCGGTTCATTCTATGATCCAAAATTTGTTTTAATCGACCCTAATTTACTCAAGACACTTCCAAAACGAGAATATGTAAATGGACTTGCAGAAATGATTAAAGCGGGATTGATTGGTGATAAAAAGCTGTATCATTATTTATTGGAAAACGACACTGTCACCGAAACAGAAATTGCAGAATCTATTTTAGTTAAAAGAAATGTGGTCCTATTAGATCCATATGATAAAAAGGAAAGAATGTATCTCAATTTTGGCCATACATTCGGTCACGCGATTGAAAAGAAGCATCAGTATGAAACCTATCTACACGGTGAAGCGATTAGCTATGGGATGCTCATTGCTCTTCAAATTGGGATTCACATTGATGAAACCAAACAAGAACTCTACCATGAGGTTAAAGAACTACTCTTAAAAAGAGGTCTTGTCAAAGAACCACTACTTGAAATGGAAGACTATAGAGATGAGATTATTCATGATAAGAAATTTTTAGCAGATGGACTTAACTTCATCATCGTAACAAAACCAGGTGATGTTAAAATTGTTAAACTCAAGGAAATCGATATGCTATGAAGATAACTATTAACCCGACGAAACTTAAAGGAATGCTTCAAGTCGTATCTTCAAAATCATTATCACATAGATACATTATCGCAGCAGGCTTAGCAAATGGAACAAGTATCATCAAAAACGCATTAGAATCTGATGATCTAACAGCAACTAGAAACGCGCTACAATCCTTAGGTGTAGCATTTGATCAAAATAAAGTGATTGGTAGTGAACTTAAGGTCGTTCAAAATATTATAGATTGTATGGAGTCTGGTTCTACACTGAGATTCATGATTCCAATATCAATGCTTTTAAGAGATGAAATCACCTTTATAGGTCAAGGAAGATTACCCTTGCGTCCACTTGATGTCTATTTTGATATATTCAATCAAAAACACCTTTTCTACAAAAAGGAAAATGATGAATTTAATCTTCCTTTAACCGTAAGAGGTCCTCTCAAGCCAGGTTTTTATCAGATGAGAGGAGATGTGAGCTCACAGTTTTTAACTGGTATGCTATTTGCACTACCTCTTTTAAGAAAAGACTCAGTCATTGAAATGACAACTCCAATAGAATCTAAGGGATATGTTGATTTAACATTAGATGTCCTAAAAACCTTTGGCATTCACATCCTATCTGTTGATCAATACTTTTATATAAAAGGAAATCAATCCTATATACCAAAGGAAGCGACTGTTGAAGGAGATTTTTCTCAAGCAGCGTTTTGGATGGTAGCGGGATTAATCGGAGATGAAATCACCCTAAAAAGCTTAAACCCAATAAGTAAGCAAGGGGATGCTAAGATTATTGATATTATCAAGGAAATGCATGGTGATATCGAATACAATGACCGAGAAAGATTTTATAAAATAGAACCAAGCGAAACCTATGGAACAATGATCGACTTATCGCAAATTCCTGATTTGGGACCAATCCTAATGGTGCTTGCATCCTTAAGTAAAGGGAGCACAAAATTTGTTGGATGCTCTAGATTACGCATGAAGGAATCTGACCGTTTAGATGTGATGTATCAAGTATTAACTAAGCTTGGTGTCCATATGGAAATAGATGGTGATGAAGCCGTTATCCATGGTCAAGAAAGCTTTATCGGCAATCTTGAATTAGATAGCTTTGGGGATCATAGAATCGCGATGGCAATTGCTGTTGCAGCAATTCGCGCTGATGGTCCAATTACTATCAATCATGCGGAAGTCGTTAGTAAATCCTACCCGAATTTTTTTGAAATCTATAAGGAACTAGGAGGGCAAATCAATGAATCTTGAAGAATTAAGAAAAGCAATTGACGCAGTTGATCATGACATGATGGAGCTATTCAAGAAAAGAATGGAACTCTCCTATATGGTGGGAGAATATAAAAAATTAAACCATCTTCAAATATTAGATTCATCTAGAGAAAAAGAATTACTAAAAAATAGAAGAGAAGAGCTTGGTGATGACTCGCTTTGGCCATACTACGAGGCATTCATAAAAGAAATCATGAAGCTTTCAAAGGAGTACCAAAAATGAGCGATCGATATGGATTAATCGGAAAAAACATTAGTCATTCTAAGTCCCCTCAAATTCACAGCTTTATGGCTAAGAAACTTGGTCTTGATATTAAGTATGATCTTTTTGATATTGAAGAATCAGATATCTCACACCTTTTAAAGCATTTGAGAAGTGGGGTTTTTAAAGGCTTTAATGTAACAGTCCCATATAAGCAAGTAATGATGAAGCATGTGGATATACTCACTCCAAAGGCTTCGCGCATTCGTGCAGTCAATACAATCTATATGAAGAATGGGAAGATTATCGGAGACAATACCGATTATGATGGATTTTTAGGTCTGCTCAATCGGAATCGTGTGAATGTCAAGGATAAACAGGTTTATTTACTCGGTGCTGGAGGAGCTGCAAAGGCAGCATATATTGTTTTATCTGATTTAGGTGCTAAAGTAACTGTCGTTTCAAGACAAACCAATGATTTAGACCCACTATTTCAGCACATCATCTCCTATCAAAAAATCGATCCTTTTAAGGTAGAAATTTATGTACAAGCAACTCCGATTGGGACATACCCAAAGGTTGATGATTCTGTCTTAAGCAAGGTTTATGTAGAAAACCAAACAGTTATTGATTTAGTTTATAATCCTCCTGTCACAAAGATTATGAAGGATGCAAAGCTAGGTATTGGTGGTATTTATATGCTCATAATACAGGCGATTAAGAGTGAAGAAATTTGGTTTGATCGAAAGATTGATATCACCGATAAACTCGTTGAAGAATTGAAGGAAATCATCTATCATGAATAGCTATGGAAATCTTTTTAAAGTAACTTTATATGGAGAATCACACCAAGAAGCTATTGGTGTTGTTATCGATGGAATACCAGCAGGCATTCAAATTGATCTAGAAAGAATTACTTTAGACCTAAAGAAAAGACAACCAGGAGCTATTGGTACAACAAAAAGAATTGAACCTGACCTTTTTAAGATTACCTCGGGAGTATTTAACGGGTATTCTACAGGCTCTCCTATTCATTTAACGATTGAAAATGTAAATACTCAATCGAAGGATTATGAGCACTTAATACATCAACCTAGACCTGGTCATGCTGATTTTGTAGCCAACATCAAATATAAAGGCTTTCAAGATTACCGTGGTGGAGGTAGATTTTCCGGAAGATTAACAGCCGCTTTAGTAGCTGCTGGAGCGATAGCGAAAATGGTGATTCCATTTGAATTATCGAATGAACTCATCCAAGTAGGAGCATTAACCGATTTATCGAAAATAGACGAATATCTAGAAAATATAGCGAAGCAAGGCGACTCAGTAGGTGGGTTGATTGAGATTAAGGCTACAAATATGATTGTTGGACTTGGAGAACCATTTTTCAATAAGCTAGATGCTGAAATTGCTAAGATGATGTTTTCAATACCAGCGGTCAAGGGTGTTGAAATTGGAACAGGATTTAAAGGCTTAACAATGCTAGGAAGTCAGTTTAATGATGAGTTCATCGATGAAGCTGGGAAAACAAAAACGAACAATTCTGGTGGAGTGTCTGGTGGAATATCCAATGGCAATGATCTGATAGTCAAAGTGATGATTAAGCCAACCTCATCGATTCAAAAATCTCAAGAAACCTTTAGCTTTGAAACCAACCAAAAGGAAGTTCTTCAAATTGGTGGAAGACATGATGTATGTATCGCTAGAAGAGCAGGGATTGTTTTAGAAAATGCACTAGCTATAGTATTGGCTGATTTATATTTGATTAGCAAAGCATATCATTAATAAACATCCATTATTTTATTAACTTCTAAAAAGAGAAAAACCTTCTATAAATCGGGAAATTGTCCGAAATCAGAAGGTTTTTTATTATTTTGGCTTTGTTCGATTACTTTATTTTCTCATCTAGGACTACATATTCAAAAACATCATCGATTGGTACCTCAAATACTCTTGCTATTTTATATGCTAGATCTAAAGAAGGAGTATATTTCCCAAGCTCAATTGCGTTAATCGTTTGTCTAGAAACGCCAGTCAGCTCAGCAAGTGTTTGTTGAGACATTTCATTGGCAAAAAAGCGTAAGGTCTTTATTTTGTTATTGATTTCATATTTTTTATGCATGACGAATCCCTTTTCTGTAATAATAAAGCTGAAGTAGACCCTCAAATGCTGAACCTGTGCTAAAGGATAAGAAGAGAATATTCAGCATGATAATTGGTGAGTAGCCTAAAAGAATTGAGAATAAAGACATCATAAACCCAATACCCGCAAATATAAATCCAATACGCATCGATTTAAGTTCTATAAGCTTGCCCATTTCATCTTCTGTAGTGTCAGTTTTAATCATCGAAGAGATTTTGACTTCAATTTCTTTATCTGTAATGTCCTTATTTTCCATTTTTAACTTAATTGCTAAGTGAATTGAGTAGAATATATGGAATAAGATCATAATCACGATAATCGCAATAATCCCAATCCCTATAAAGTAAAGCATAGTAGTTGCCCAAAATTTTAAGGTTAGTGATTCAGCTGATCCCTCATTGTACTTAAAAATAGCATAGAATAAGTAAGATAGGGTAATGAGTAATCCAGTTACAGATGTTACAATTGTCTTTTTTTCATGATAAGTCATTTTTATCGCTCCTTGTTAAGTATTATATACACATTGTAAAATATTTAATACAATATGTCAAGTATATTATACACACATTTTAATTTAAATTAGGAAATAACTACCAATTGTGCGATTTTATTACATAAATTTCTAAAAATCATCTTAAAAAAGACAAATGGAATATAAAGAATCTGGCAACCCAGTTTCATTTTTTTAAAAAATCAGCGCATTTTGCACTTATTGATCAAAAAAACAGTATTTTTATAGAAATGTTTGATGAAAGATGATATTATATATATGAATATATGAGCATGCGTTCATATAAAAGAGGTAATCATGAATAATTATCAGTGCGAATCAATTATCATCCACGATGATGCAATAAAGGAAGTTCAAAAACATTTATTAAATAGCTATGACTTAGATCGTGTGAGTCTACTTTTTAAGGCTTTATCAGACCCAACACGCATTAAAATACTATTTGCCCTCGAAAAACAAGAACTTTGTGTATGTGATATTGCAGTTATTCTAAAGATGACACAAAGTGCTATATCCCATCAACTCAAAACTCTAAGACAGGCAGATCTAGTTAGACCAAGAAAAGAAGGGAAAACAGTTTTTTATAAAATCGCAGATGAACACATCCATTTAATCTTCAGCCAAGCCCTTGTTCATGTCAAGGAGAAAAAACGATGAGAAAAATATTTGATATCAAAGGACTTGATTGTGCAAACTGTGCACAAAAAATTGAAAACGAATATAAAAAATTAGATGGTGTAAAAAAAGTCAGTGTCAACTATGCGAGAGAAAAAGTCTTTCTTGAAGGAGATGTTGAAAACTATACTGCCAAAAAACTAGAAATCATTGCTAAAAAAGTAGAGAAAGCAGTGACTGTTTACGATGAAAACACAGAAGTAGAGTATGTTGACAAGCATTTATCTAAAGTACAATGGATTACCTATGGAATGGGGATGTTTTTCCTTATAACAGGGTTTCTTCTTGATATTCTAATTCGAACATCAATTCATGAAATTGTAGCAATTCCTTTCTATTTAGCTGCATATCTAATCTTTGGTGGAGATGTTTTGACTAGAGCCTTCAAAAATGTTTTGAGGGGTAAGTTTTTTGATGAAAATTTCTTAATGACAATTGCTACCATCGGAGCATTTGCGATTTCAGAGTATGTTGAAGCCATTGCCGTTATGCTTTTCTTTCGAATTGGGGAGTACCTACAGGATATAGCAATTAGTCGATCAAGAAAAAACATTAAAGAACTGATAGACATTCGACCATCAATTGCACATTTGTCAACAAAAGATGGTATCTTTGATATCCTAATTGAAAAACTTCATGTAGGGCAGTTAATTATTGTAAGACCTGGTGAAAAGGTACCAATAGATGGAATCATTACCGAAGGAAGCTCTTGGTTAGATACTCAATCGATTACAGGTGAATCGATACCTAGAGATGCTTATGAAGGAACTGAGGTCATTTCAGGGTCTATTAATATATCTGGTTTAATCACAATTCAAGTCATGAAAACTTTCCAGGATTCCACAGTGAGTAAAATCATTGATTTCGTGGAAAACAATCAAGCAAATAAAGCAGAAGCCGAAAAATTCATAACGAAATTCGCGAAATTTTACACACCATTTGTTGTCGCGATGGCATTAATATTAGCTTTCATTGTACCTTGGGGACTCTCTATATTTACAGCATCCACATTCTCTGAAGAATTTGTAATCTACTTTAGAAGAGCACTTATTTTTCTTGTCATTAGCTGTCCTTGTGCACTTGTACTCTCGATTCCATTATCATTTTTTGCAGGTATTGGTGCAGCATCTAGAAAAGGTATTTTATTTAAGAGCGGAAGCGATTTAGAAATGATGAGCAGAGTCGATCATTTTGTCTTTGACAAGACAGGAACACTTACTCAAGGTAAGTTTAAACTGTTTTCAATCGTTTCAGGGGAACCAGAATTGATTCTAGAGTATGCAGCACACGCAGAATATCACTCTAATCATCCAATTGCAAAATCGATTATAGAAGCCTATGGTAAAGAACTAGATCCGAATGCAGTACTGTCTATTGGCGAAACCGCTGGTAAAGGAATGAAGGCCAATTATAAAGGGATTAACTTGCTAGTCGGCAATCATAAGCTTCTTGATGATCATAAAATTAAGTATATGAAGACCCATGAGATTGGAACCATTGTCTATGTAGTTGCGAATAAAGAATATATGGGCTATTTAGTTATCAAGGATGTCTTGAAAAAACGTTCAAAGAAGTTGATTCAAGAATTAAAGAGACAAAATAAAGAAATTACCATGATTACAGGTGATTATGAAACAGCAGCTATGGATGTTGGCTTTCATCTAGAAATTGAAAACTATTATGCAAATTGTCTACCAGAGGATAAAATTCATATCGTTGAAGAATTATCCAAAAAGTGGAAGGTTGCATTTGTTGGTGATGGAATTAACGATGCACCAGTGCTTGCGATTTCACATTTAGGTATTGCAATGGGTGGTATTGGAAGTGATGCAGCCATTGAAGCAGCAGATGCAGTCATCATGAATGACGACCCCTATCAAGTGATTATTGCTCAAAGAATTGCCAAGAAAACGATGCGTATTGTCACACAAAATATTGTGATGGCATTAGGTATTAAAGGAGTTGTTTTAATTCTTGGTGCATTTGGTTTTGCAAGTCTATGGTTAGCCATATTTGCAGACGTCGGAGTATCCATTTTAGCTGTTGCAAATGCGATGCGAATCTTTAGAACAAAGGCTTAAGTCAAAACCTAGTTTTGGCTTTTTTCTTTGGAAAACAAATAGAGTATAATAGTATTAGGTGATTAAATGGAAATTAAGCTCGACTCAGTCAAGGGTATTGGACCTAGCATGCTAAGAATATTAAGAAATCAAGGACTATGGTCAACCTACGACCTTGTTTTAAACTATCCTAAGCGCTATGAAGACTTTTCAATCACTTCACTGGAAAAAGCTAATGATAAAGAAACGATTACTACACATGCCACAATCATTAGTGAGCTAAAGCTTAACCGATTTGGCAAGGGAGGATTTGTTTCATTTAAGGCTAGAATTCTTGATAAAACCATTGATATCGTTGCCTTTGGAAAAGGATACTTGATTAAAAGCTTTGCAAAGGATGAAGAGGTAATCATCAAGGGAGTTTATCACTTATTCAAACGACAGATCAATGCATCCGCAGTGATCAAGGTCGATAAGAAGGTACCTCTTAAACCTATTTACGGTATCGAAGGTATTCACGATAAAACAATGATGAATGTCATGGAAACCATTTTTCTTAACAATCAAGTTTCTATCTTTGAAACGATACCAAAGGAATACTTAGAAAAATATAAGCTTTTAAACCGCCTAGAGGCATACCAAAAGCTTCATTTACCAAAAACTATTGAAGATATTCATCAAGCAGAAAGAAGATTTAAATACGAGGAAGCATTCTATCTTCAACTCAGACTAGCATCTAAAAAAACAACCAATCACCCTAGACCCCCTAAGCCATACGATATCCAAAAGGTTAAAGATTTAATATCAACCATCCCCTTCGAGCTTACAGGAGATCAAAAGGAAGCTGTTAATGATATTTTTAGAGATTTTAAAAAGGATCACGCAAGCTACCGCTTAATTCAAGGTGATGTAGGATCTGGTAAAACAATGGTCGCCTTGATCTCTATATATGCAGTCATCACAGCAAATGAACAAGTCTCATTAATGGCACCAACAGAACTTCTTGCTAATCAGCATTATCAGTACTTCAAGAGTTTGATGAAGGATGCGAATATCGCTTTATTAACCAGTAAAACAAAAAATAAGATTCAATTAAAGGAAGATATTAAAAACGGTAAGATTGATTTATTGATTGGCACACACGCACTCATAGAAAACGACGTTATCTTTAAAAATCTAGGACTTGTAGTCATTGATGAGCAGCATAAATTTGGAGTCAACACCAGAGAAGAATTGATCATCAAATCGAATGCTAAGGATGTCATCTATTTAACAGCTACCCCAATTCCTAGAACACTTGCTTTAATCGCTTTTGGTGACTCACATGTTTCAGTAATCAAAGAAAAGCCTAAGCATAGAATTCTAATTGAAACCAAATATATTACTAAGGATCGAATTCAAGAAATGTATGATTTAATGCATTCCGCGATTATTAGAAAAGAACATATTTTTCTAGTCGTTCCAGCAATTACCTCAGAGCATGTCACAGATAACATTGAAACAGTCTACGAAGAAATTAAAGAAGAGTTTAGTGCTCCAATCTTTGTTCTTCATGGAAAGCTTCCATACGAAGAAAAAGAATTGATTATGGAGCAATTTATATACACACCAGGAAGCATTTTACTCTCAACGACAATGATTGAAGTGGGTATCGATATTCCAACGGCTACATTCATCGGAATCTATGCTGCAGAATCATTTGGGTTATCGCAGCTTCACCAATTACGGGGTAGAGTCGGTAGAGGAAACAAACCGAGCTTTTGTTATCTTTTATCAACAAAAGAAGATATTGAAAGACTTGATTTGCTATCAAAGGTTAATGATGGATTCCAGTTATCAGAATATGATTTAATCTCAAGAGGACCTGGAGATTTCTTAGGTGTTCAACAATCTGGTTATCTAAAGTTTAATTTCCTAGACCTAGCAACCGATTATCAAGTGCTAATTGAAGCACAAAAAAATGTGCAAGAGTTGCTTTCAAAGCCCGATTTCAAAACGAACACAGCTTACAAATATTTGAACAAGTATATGATAGAGTCAATTAAGATATGATATAATAATGAAGAATGAAAGTAGGGATAATATGATTCGTTTAGCAGTAGACGGTATGGGCGGAGATTACGCACCAGAGCCAATCGTTAAGGGAACCTTAATGGCATTAGAGAAATTTGATAATATTGAAATCACTTTATTTGGTGATGAAACGAAGATGGCTCCATTTTTAAAACAACATCCAAGACTCCATGTTATGCATACTCCACACTATCTTGAGATGGGTGAAAAGGATCCAATCAAGCAGTACAGAAGTAATAAAGAGCTTTCTATGTTTATGGCAATGCAACACGTTAAAGACGGTAAATCAGAGGCCGTAATTAGTGCTGGTCCTACACAGGCTTTAGTCGTTGGAGGACATTTTATCATTCGCAGAATGCCTGAAATGAGAAGAGTAGCAATTGCACCAGTCATCCCATCCTATGATGGAAAGGGAAGAATCTTATTGGATGCAGGTGCAAATGTTGATTTCAAGCCTGAGCATCTACTTGATTTTGCAATCTATGCATCGATTATGTCAAACAAGGTTCTTCATATCAAAGAACCAAAGGTTGCATTAATCAATATTGGTACCGAAGATAGCAAGGGAAGAGATTTCGATAAAGAAACTTTCGCGTTACTCAAAGCAAGTCAAGATATTAATTTTTACGGAAATCTAGAACCAAAGGAATTATTAACAACAGAAGCTAATATCTTACTTTCTGATGGATTCACAGCAAACATCGTGATGAAAACCATGGAAGGTACTGCTAAGGGCATGGGAATGATCTTAAAAAGAGAACTTAAATCATCTATTTTTACAATGATTGGCGCACTATTCATGAAAAACGGATTGAAGAGATTTAAAAAATCATTTGATGCATCTGAAATTGGTGGAGCACTACTCATGGGCTTCAGCTCAGTTGTAATCAAGGCTCAAGGCGCATCTAAAGAAAATGGTTTTTATAATGCAATTCGCCAAGCAAAAGAAATGGTAGAAGCCAATGTTATTGGACTAGTAACAGAAACGTTATCTAAGAAGGAAGCTGTGGAAGAATGAAAGCATTTTTAAAAATGCTAAATCTTCCATATAAAGATGAATCACTTTACGAAATGGCTTTGACACATTCTTCGTATGCATACGAGAATCAAAGTGAAAGCAATGAAAAGCTAGAGTTTCTAGGAGACTCTGTTATTGGTGTATTGATGAGTGATTATCTTTATAAGGAAGATTTAGAAGATGAAGGACAGATGACCAAAAAAAGAGCTCAAGCTGTATGCAAGGAAGCTCATTTTAAATACGCAACAAAAATTAAACTTAAAAACTATATTAAGCTAGGCAAAGGTGAACTTGCAAAAGGTGCTAATGAAGCAATGATTGCAGATGCATTTGAGGCACTTTTCGGGGCTGTCTATATCGACTTAGGATTTGAGGCAGTCTTAGACCTATTCAATAGAATTATCGTTCCTAACCTAAATATGGTATGGGATATCAAGGACTACAAGTCAGCACTTCAAGAATATATTCAAAGTGGTGATAAAAGAAGCATCAGCTATCATATTACAAGAGAAACAGGTCCATCTCATGATAAGGAATTTGAAGCTGCAGTTAGACTCGACAAGGAAATTATCCTTGGAGTAGGTAAAGGTAGAACAAAAAAAGAAGCAGAACAAAA
>JAUSOA010000053.1 GCA_030656435.1 Acholeplasmataceae bacterium
GTATTGGTATTGTTAAACTCAAATCCTACTTAGATGATGTCATGAACAAATCAAAAAACGATCACTCAACAAGAGTGACTATGCTTTGTAAGGATTTTAATATCAAACAGGTAGATCAGGGTGCATGGTTGTCATTCGATGATCTTAATAATGAGCTGAAATACGATATCAACTATCTTAAAAATAGTTATGCTATTGGAGGAGTAGATTTGTCATCAACAACAGATCTTACTGCGGCTGTATTATTGATTCAGAAAAAAGATGATAATCGTAAATATGTCATCCCGCATTTCTTTATGCCAAGTGAAGTAATTAAGAAAAGAATGGATGAAGATAACGTACCTTATGATATCTGGGTTAAGAGAGGATTCATTACATTAACTGAGGGAAGTCAGAATGATTTCAGTTTGGTGACTGCTTGGTTCATGAAGATGGTACAGGAGCATCAAATCAGACCTTTGTGGGTTGGATTCGATCCATGGAACTCACAGTACTGGATTAAGGAAATGGAAGATCTAGGATTCAATATGGAGAAAGTTAGGCAGGGAATTTATTCTCTATCAGAGCCAATGAAACAAATGGAAGCAGATTTAAAGAACAATATACTGGTATATGATAATAATCCAATTCTCAAATGGTGTTTATCAAATACGCAGGCAAAGGTTGACTTAAATGGAAATATTCAACCTTCTAAGTTGAACTCAAAGTATAAACGTATTGATGGAACAGTAGCACTTATCATTGCATATGCAGTTCTTAATCGATATAAAATAGATTTTGAAAACATGAATAGATAGAGGTGATATCTTGGGCGTTTTTTCAAGAAAGAAAAAGGAAGGTTCAACAGACATCTTCCAATTATTAAGCGGAACGAATAACTACTTCACACCGTTTGGAACGAATATCTCCAAAAGTGATGTGGTGAAGATCTGTATTGATCGAGTGGCCAGCCAATGTGCGAAACTCAAACCGAGATACATCAAAACTGAATCAGATAAGACAGTTACCGAGAAAAGCGGCAAACTGTCTTTTCTTTTAAAGCATCATCCAAACCCACTCATGACGCCATATAACTTTGTGTATAAGATTATTACATTGTTATTGCTGAATGATAATGTGTTTGTTTATCCAATGTTTGATTCAAATACCGGAGGCATCAAAGCACTTTATCCACTTAGACCAATTCTCGTTGAAGCATTAGTTGATAATCAGGATTCGTTTTATATTAAATTTTATTTTGATGATGGTAGACAATTCACATTGCCCTATGAGAATGTAATTCACTTAAGAAAATACTTCGGTTCGAATGATATCTTTGGTGGAAATGGATCAAGTGGTGATCATGAAGCAATCTTGAAAACAATCTCTATCAATGAGAATGTGCTTCAA
>JAUSOA010000056.1 GCA_030656435.1 Acholeplasmataceae bacterium
TTTATTATTGGTTGTTGTTCATCAGGGGTTAACGATACTTTATTTGGTTCCTATTACTGTATACCATCAAATGAATGGTGTTTCTGGAGAACAGCTTGAGCAAATAATCTATGCGCAAGGTGTCAACGCGGTTATTTTTTCAGGTATTGGTTCTCTATTCATTTTCTCACTGATCTTTAAGGGTAGAAAGAGAAACTTAATTGAACGCTCTAGATTCAATCCAATTACTAAGGAACAAATTTTATGGTCTACATTGATTGGATTATCATTTGTTTTTCTAAGTCTGCTGATAGTCAATTTATTGGCATCTCTATTTCCCGCTTTATATGATAGTTATTTAAAGCAAATGGAGGTTTTAGCTGATGCTTCAGTTTTTACAGTGATTATAGCGGTAGTCATTGTTGCTCCACTATTTGAAGAAATTATGTTTCGTGGGGTTATCTTTGATTCTATGTACAAGAAGGCTCCTACTGTTGTTGCAGTCATTATTGCTGGTGTTCTCTTTGGCGCATACCACATGAATATATTTCAAGGGGCTTATGCAACTTTAATCGGTGTTGTGATGGGTTTTAGTCTCGTTTGGACGAAGTCGATCTGGGCACCAATTCTAATTCATTTCTTTAATAATCTATTCAGCATTATTTTATCCTATACAGTTCTAGGGGTTTGGCTTGAACAAAATGATACAGCAGCAGTCATCCTATCGATTGCAATTGCACTCACACTACTTCCGCTTGGAATTTATAAGCTTTATAAGACAAAGGTTGAAGAGATTATAGAGCCAATTATTGAACCAACAGATGGAATTTTTGATGAAACCATAATGATGGAAAGCTAGACTCCAAGTCTAGTTTTTTTTTGCTCCTTGATGCTATAGTATTCATTTTTACCAATCACGATGTGATCGATAAAATCAATACCAATGAAGCGACTTCCTTCCATCAAGAGATAGGTAGCTTCTTTATCTGCTTTGCTTGGTGTTGAATCACCTGTTGGGTGGTTATGAACAAATAAAACTGCAGATGCTGATAATTTAATTCCTGTTTTAAATATTTCTCTCGGATGTATTAAGGTTTGATTGATGGTTCCGATAAAGATTGTTTCCTTTTTTAAAATTTCACTTTTCGTATTCAAATATAGACATATAAAATGTTCTTGCAGTAGGTGAGATAGTTCACCACTTAAGAGATAATAGACATCAATTGGTGATGATATCACCTTTTTTCTTTCGATTGAATACTTTGATAATCTCTTTCCAAGTTCAATAGCTGCAATAATCGTACAAGCCTTCGCTTCTTTAATCCCCTTAATCGTTAATAATTCTTCTACGGTCATTCTTTTTAAATCCTCTAGAGATTCTAAATGATAAAGCACATTCTTTGATAAATCCAATACAGAAAAATCATGCATACCAGTTCTCAGTAAAATGGCTAATAGCTCTTCATTGGAAAGAGAGCTTACTCCATATTCAATTAATCTTTCTCTAGGTCTTTCATTTTTTGGCATTTCTTTGACTAAATACATGAAAAACACCTCCTCTATCCTATGATAGAAAAGGTGTGATGATTTTACTTTAAATTATTCCCATTCAATGGTTCCTGGTGGCTTGGATGTAATATCATAGACCACGCGGTTGATTCCTTTAACTTCATTGGTCATTCGATTGGATATTTTTTGCAAAACATCATAAGGAATTTGTGCGAAATCAGCAGTCATTCCATCAATAGAGGTTACAGCGCGGATGACAAGCACGTAATCATAGGTTCTTGCATCTCCCATCACGCCTACCGTTTTTAGAGGAGTGAGTACGGTAAAATATTGCCAAATCGAGGAATCTAGCCCATGAAGCTTGATTTCTTCTCTTAAAATAAAGTCTGAGTCTTGAACAATTCGAATCTTTTCTTCAGTGATTTCACCAAGAATTCTAATCGATAAACCAGGACCAGGAAATGGTTGACGGTTCACAATGGATTTTGGTAGACCTAGTTTTAAGCCTAATGCTCTGACTTCATCCTTAAACAGCGTGTTTAAGGGTTCAATCAGAATTAAATTCATATCCTTTGGAAGCCCACCTACATTGTGGTGACTCTTAATTGTTTTCGCAGTTTTCGTTCCAGATTCAATCACATCCGTATAAAGTGTTCCCTGAGCGAGAAACTTCGCGTTTTTGAAGTTCTTGATTTCATCTTCAAAAACTCTGATAAATTCAGTACCGATAATTTTTCTTTTTTGTTCAGGATCACTAATCCCTTGAAGCTTTGATAAAAAGCGTTCTTTTGCATCAATAGTGATCAAGTTCGTTTTAAAGTCTCTTTTAAAGGTTTTTTCAACCTCTTCACGTTCATATTTTCTAAGCAACCCGTGATCGACAAAGATTGCAGTAAACTGATCTTCTAGTATATGATTGAGTAACGCAGTCACGACTGAGGAATCGACTCCTCCTGATAATGCACATATCACATGACCATCACCAACAAGCGCTTTAATTTCCTTTTTCTTTTCCTCAATAAACTGAGGAATTGACCAATTGTTTTCCATTTGACAAATATGTTCAACAAAATTATGAAGAATATCCGTACCAAACTCAGTATTTCTCACCTCTGGGTGATACTGTATGCCATAGATAGGCTTTGTTTCATGCATCATCATCGCAATTGATGTCGTCTTTGATGAAGCAAGAGTAACAAAGTGTAAAGGTAATTTTGTAACCATATCGCCATGACTCATCCATGTATTAAACTTATTGGATAAATGATGAGTCAGTGGATTATCCTTAATAATCTTGATTTCAGTCAAACCATACTCTCTTAAATCATGAGACTCTACTTTTCCACCCAACGTATGGGCAAGTAACTGCATCCCATAGCAAATTCCTAAAATAGGTAAGTTCATTTCAAGTATTCTCGGATCTAGAGTTGGAGCATCTAGATCATAGACTGAATTTGGTCCACCCGATAAGATAAAGCCAGCAATACCGTCTAAACTACCGTTAAAAAGCTCTTCAGGATGAATGAGCTCTGCATATCTTCCTAAATCTCTAATTCTTCTAACGATTAATTGGTTATACTGAGAGCCATAATCTAAGACTACTATTTTCTTATTCATGATAGTTTGGTGACTCTTGAATGTTATCCACATCATGTGGATGAGATTCCTTTAATCCTGCATTTGATATTTTAACAAACTGAGCCTTATCCTTCATATCTTGAATCGTTTCACAGCCACAATAGCCCATTCCAGAACGAACGCCACCCATCATTTGATAGATAACATCTACTATTGATCCCTTATAGGGGACTGTAGCTTCGATTCCTTCAGGAACTAACTTTTTAAGCTCTTTTACGCCACCCTGGAAATAGCGGTCTGATGAACCCTTCTTCATCGCAGATAAAGACCCCATTCCAACATAGCTTTTCACCATTTTACCGTCTAGTTCATAGACATCTCCTGGAGTTTCCTTTGTTCCTGCAAGTAAACCACCAAGCATCACACAGTCAGCACCAGCAGCTAAAGCCTTTGGAATATCACCAGATAGCTTAATTCCACCATCTGCGATAATCCCAATTTCATATTGTTTACAAACCTGATAGACATCATTAACTGCGGTTAGCTGCGGAACACCAACACCTGATACAACTCTTGTTGTACAAATCGAGCCTGGTCCTACACCAACCTTGATTGCTGAAGCTCCAGCATAAATTAAATCAATAGCGGCTTGTGCTGTAACAACATTTCCACCGATAATATCAAGATTTGGAAAAAGAGTACGAATTTGTTTAACTGTCTCAATGACACCCTTAGAGTGACCATGTGCAGAATCGACAGCGATTATATCGACTCCTGCCTCATATAAGGCATTCACTCTTTCATAGGTGTCCTTACCAACTCCAACTGCAGCCCCTACTCTGAGTTTGAAATCAGCATCAACACACGCTTCTGTGTATTCCTTCTCAATTTCTGCATGCTTAACCTTTTTTACCATATCACGCTGTTCTTCAATGGTTAAATTCTTATGAATAATTCCCATACCACCAAGCTTAGCAAGCATAATCGCCATTAAATCCTCTGTAACGGTATCCATTGCAGCAGATAAAACAGGAATATTGAGCTTGATTTTCTTCGTCAAATTGGTCGAAAGCTTCGTGTCGATAGGAACAACCTTTGAATATGCAGGAACGAGTAAAAGATCGTCAAACGTAAATGCCTCTTTTGTTACCTTACCATTCATCATTTTTCTTTACCCCTTTATTGTTTATCATAGTTTAACCGATATATTTCAATATTGAAAGAGAGTTTGCAAAAATTTACATTATTTTTCATTTATACCTTGAGTGTATATAAATTTAGGCATGTTGTAAACATATTTTCTAAAAAAAAGCCAAATGTGTGCACACTTGACTTTATAGATATTGGCCTTTCAAACTGTTCTTAATATAAATAGGTACATAAATTAAGTTGAATAGCAAAAAGATTGAAAATGCAAATCCAAATACCCATAAGTCACCTAAAAATTGATACATTGGGGCAACTTCACTAGGTATTTCTCTTAAAAAGAGATGATTCGAATCAAGTAAGAAATTGATTGGATACATGATTATTGCATAAATAAGAAGATATAAACTCGATTTTAGTAAATCCTTATAGGTGAACTTGAATTTTAACACACTGAGTAGATAAAGATTTCCTAGTAAGAAAAGCCCGTGATTTCCAAAATAATGAATATATCTAAAATGAGGGAACATATAGCTTTGATCGGCTACCGTTAAGCTAATCAGTGCACCAGCAACAGCCCATGGAAAGATAAAACGAAAGGTCTTCTCATTTTTTGTCCAAAGCGTATAGGCAGTTACATACATCGAGATTGCACAAACCCCAAAGGGTAATAAGGATGTTTGAAATCCTCCTCTAGATAATGCCCAAGCATAGAACGTCCATTCGATTGAAACCATTAAAATAGCTACTGTTCTTCTAAAAATCAAATCGAATTTGGCAGTTACTTTATCTTTAAATATATACATTAGCACAATCAATAACAAGAAAAACAGAACAGCGAAAAGATGTGCAAGTGAAAAGGGATGAAAGGTATTCAGTGATTCATCAAAAATAAGCATGATACACCTCAAATTGTCTAATTTATTATCATTATACGATGGATTCTAGTGATTTTCTATAATTAATCAGTAAATAGATAAAAAACTCACATCTTTCGATATGAGTCTTTTACTCTTAGGAGAGATATTCAATTAGTCAACTAAATGCTGACCTCGATATTGTGCGATTTGCTTTACATCCTTATCACCGCGACCTGATAGATTAACTACAATAATCTGATCCTTACCCATCGTTTTCGCAAGCTTGATAGCCTCTGCTACTGCATGTGCAGATTCTATTGCAGGAATAATTCCTTCCTTCTTACTTAAATATTCAAAGGCTTGTACAGCTTCTTCATCGGTGATTGCTACATATTCAACTCTCTTTTGCTCATGTAGATACGCATGCTCAGGTCCAACACCAGGGTAATCAAGTCCTGCAGATATTGAATAAACTGGTGAAATTTCACCATTTTCTTCAAGCAAAACCAATGTATTCATTCCGTGAATCACACCTTCAACACCTAAGGTCATCGTTGCAGCATGGTCATGCTTCGATAGTCCTCTACCAGCAGCTTCTGCACCAATCAACCTTACATTCAGATCAGGAATAAAGTCATAGAATGCACCAATCGCATTCGATCCACCACCTACACAGGCAATCACTGCGTCAGGAAGCTTATTTTCCTTCTTTAAAATCTGTTCTTTAATTTCCTTTCCGATTACACTTTGGAAATCTCTAACCATGATTGGATAGGGATGTGGACCTACTGCTGAGCCAATCAAGTAGAAGGTGTCTTCTAACTCTGTGCTCCATTTCATTAAAGCACTATCGACAGCCTCCTTAAGCGTTTTTAATCCAAACTCAACAGAAACTACCTTTGCACCTAATAACTCCATCCGATAAACATTTAAGGCCTGTTTAACGATATCAACTGCACCCATATGAATCTCACAATCCATGCCAAAGAGTGCTGCTGCTGTAGCGGTTGCTACACCATGCTGACCTGCTCCTGTTTCTGCAATCAGTTTTTTCTTACCCATTCTTTTCGCGAGTAATGCTTGACCAAGCACATTGTTGATTTTATGTGCACCAGTGTGGTTTAAATCCTCTCTTTTTAAATAGATTTTTGCTCCACCTAAATCCTTAGTCATGTTTTCTGCAAAATAAAGTAGACTGGGTCTATTTGCATACTCATTTAAATAATACTCAAGTTCCTTCTTAAAATCCTCATCATGCTTATACTTATTATAAGCCTCCTCAACTTCTTTCACCGCTACTAGGATGAAATCGGGGACAAATTGTCCTCCAAACTTGCCAAACTCCATTGGTGTATCCTTTCCGTCTTACGGGATTTATTTGTAAGGATTCTACTTTTGGGTAACAAAAAAAGCTATCCGTCAACTTTGGGACGAATAGCTTCGTGGTGCCACCCAATTTCAAGAAATAACTAAATATTTCTCCTTGAACAAAATACTCCATCATTTAAGACTTTTATATTTTTGCTTGATAACGGAAGCTCCCGGCTCAGGCTACTAATTTCACCCTGCTTCTCATGAGGCCATTCACAGTTTCAACTTAGACTCGCCTTACACCGTTTGCGAGCTCGCTTACTAAATCTTAATACTGTTACTCTTCTCAATCTTTGAATTTAATTAGATTATACACATGTTATTTGAATAATGCAACACTTAAGAGCCAGTTTTTACATTATTAACCATTAGGTTTAGTTTAGAGATGATTGCTTGGTCAAGGTTTGCTAAAGGAATTCCTCTGAAATCAGGAGTGTCCTCATAGTATTCCATATAAGCTCTCGCCCAATCTTTTTCCCATTGATCATCACCAGTATAGCCTACAATCATATCATAGGTATTTTGAAGAGGTGTTGCATAACCAATTTCAGAAGCATTCAAATAAGCCATTTCAGGATCTAAGAACCAGTCAATGAACTTATGTGCTAAATCAACGTGTCTAGCATTTTTTGGGATAACAAAGGCGTCCATAAAGGCAAGCGTTGTATCAGGGATAAAGATATTATAGGTTACATCGTCATAGGCAATACCTTCAGAAAGCGATGTATAAAATACATCTAAGAAGTCTCCTGTCCAAACGAAGGCTAAATCTAGGTTGTTTGCAGCAATGGACTTCTTGAGTTGATCATCTGCCCAAGTCACAAATTTAGCATTTGATAGTGTTTGTTGTGCAAGCGCTAGGTTTTCTTCACTAAACTCATTTGGATTTTTACCATGATAAATCATTGCAGTTGCGTAGGCGAACTGCGCAGTATCATACATTCCAGTTCTTGTATTTGCTGGTCTATATGCTGGATCAAAATAAGCTTGCCATTGATAGGTCTCTAATGCTTGTTCTAAGCCGGGAACTAGCTTGTTATACATTAAGCCAAATGTACCCCAGAAATAAGGGACATAATATTTTTCAGTTCCTGCAAGCATCGTTGCTTGAATGCCTTGAAGCCCTTGTAGGTAAGGATTAGTCACTGGATTGTAGTTTTCAAGCTTATCAAAGTCGATTTCTTGAAGAAGACCCTTGACCATCATTTTTTCAATCATATAATCTGAAGGCAAAATTAAGTCATATGCTGTCGTACCACTTTTTAGCTTCGAATAAAAGAGTTCGTTAGAGTCTGCAATCGAAATGGATACTTCAACACCGTAATACTCTTCAAAGAGTGCAACAACATCTTCATTGATGTATTCACCCCAGTTGAGGATTAAAAGCTTGTTTTTTTGACCACAGCTAGCAAGTACAAAGGGTAGAGCAATAACAATTAGAAGTAAAAGTAATCTTTTATGTGTTTTCATGCTTTTTACCTCCCTTATTAATAAAGTGATATAGGAATAATGTTCCAAGTGTCAATAAAGTTAGTAAAGTTGAAAATGCGTAGACAGATGGAGTCAGTGATCTTCTACCAATCGATCCGTATACCCAAATCGATAGATTGTCAAATCCGTTACCGGTTGTGTAATAGCTGATTACGAAGTCATCAACACTCATTGTAAATGCTAGTAGCATACCAGAGAATATACCTGCAGTAATTGCAGGAACAATGACCTTAACTAAAGCCTTATAGGGCTTGACACCTAAATCAAGTGCAGCATCCATTAAATTAGGATCTGTTTCCTTTAATTTAGGTAAAACACTTAAGATGACATAAGGCAATGTAAAGAATAAATGAGCCATAATCAATGTCGTAGGTCCAAAGATGTATGGAAATATTGGTAATAACATTGAAAAGACTAACATTAAGGAAATACCAGTGACAATATCCGCATTCAGTAATGGGATATTGTTGAATAGCATAATCTTTTGTCTTGTCTTCTTCTCAAATGAAAAGATACCAACAGCAATTAAAGTACCTAATATTGTCGCAAGGAATGTTGCAATGACTGAAGTAATCATTGTGTTTTTAATTGCGTTAGCAAGTGATCTCACCTGAAACATTTGAAAGTACCATTTTAAGGTAAAGCCACT
>JAUSOA010000062.1 GCA_030656435.1 Acholeplasmataceae bacterium
CGGAAAAACAAAAGAAATCAACGATGAAAACTTAGCGTATCAAAAAGAGGTTATCGAAAACCTACAATCAGAACTTGGTATAGAACTGAGAATACAGCGTTCGATTCAAGTTGAAGGTGCATTTGGTATCATTAAAGAACAGATGGGATTCAGAAGATTTAGACGTCGAGGCATTCAAAATGTGAAGTTTGAATTTATGCTCATCGCCATTGGCTATAATTTAAAGAAATTTCATAATAAAAAGTACCGAATCACACAATAATTACCCACTGGAAAACTAAGGATTCTATATGAATCTCTTTTAAACATGCATAAAAACACCTACTTTTATCAACTTTTCCACAAATGCATGATGTGGGCAAAGAAAAAAGGACTGTGAAGTCCGTGAAGAAATCTAACTCTTCATTTCGTTACAGTCCCTTTTCTTTCTTTATTTATTTAATTTTTGTTGTTTTTCGCTAGATTTAGGTACAAATTTATTTTCTGTTCCTTCTCTAAGTCTTCGATAGTTTGCTTTATGTCGATACAGAATTAAAATCGCTAATAAAGTCACAACGACTAAATCCATAATTCGTGTTGCAAAATTGAAATTTTGGACATTAGAAACAAGGAATTCGAAGAACACTCTAAATACAAAGTAAAGTAAGGCTGACATTGCTGCAATCGTAGAGGAAATAGATACATACCGTGTCTTAAAAAATAGGATAAAGAATATAATGATTACACTAACAGCAAGCCATGGTTCGATTGCAAAAATCATACCTGCACTGGTTGCCACTGCTTTTCCACCCTTGAAATTAATATAGATTGGGAATACATGACCTAAAACTGCAATTGCTCCATAAAGACTTGAAATATTAATATCATATTGACTGACTAAATAAAGGCTTGGATCGTTGACAAAATAGACAATCATAATGACTAACGCACCCTTTAATGAATCGAATATAAATGCAAATACTCCATATCTAAACCCTAAAACTCTTACTGCATTTGTGGCTCCAGTGTTTTTTGAGCCAAACTGTCTGATATCTACATTTTTGAATACTTTTCCGATAATCAATCCACTAGGAATCGATCCTAGGAAATAAGAGAGTACCATCAGTAATCCAATCCATAAATATGTCATATTAACACCCCATTACTTTAACATTATATCACGATTGATTTGAATGTCAAATTGATAAAGAAAACATAATCAAACGTTGTAGTTGAGTATATTTTTTGGTATAATATAAGCATACAAAAGTGAGTGGTGATGATGTGAATAACACAAATAAAACGTATGATGAAAAATCGATACAAATACTTGAAGGTCTTGAAGCAGTTCGTAAAAGACCAGGGATGTACATTGGATCGACAGATGCAAAAGGGTTGCACCATCTGGTTTGGGAAATCATTGATAATGCAATTGATGAATCCTTATCAGGATATGGCAATGAGATAACCCTAACAATTAAAGCTGATAATTCAATTGAGGTTTCTGATAGCGGACGAGGAATGCCCTATAAAATGCACTCTTCTGGTAGACCGACAACAGAAATCATTTTTACTGTTTTACATGCTGGTGGAAAGTTCTCTGATGCTAGCGGATACAAAGTATCCGGTGGGCTTCATGGTGTTGGTTCCTCAGTAGTCAATGCCCTATCGCAATTTTTAGAGGTGACGATTTATCGTGACCAAGGTATTTTTAGACAACGCTTCACTGAAGGTGGTTCCAAAATTGGACCGCTAGAACGCATTGGAGACACAAAAAAGACTGGGACAACCGTTTGGTTTAAGCCAGATCCAAAGATATTTTCAACAACACTTTTTATTTATGACTTGATTAAAGAACGCATGAGAGAATCAGCATTTTTAATCAAAGGTCTCAAAATGAACTTGATTGACCAGAGAAAACCTCAAAAGGAGTCATTTAAGTACGATGAGGGTATTAAAGCATATATTGATTTCTTAAATAAAGAGAAAAATGAGCTGCATGAAACGTGTTTAATTGAAGCAGAATACTTAGTTGGAGAAAAGAAGAAAAAAGCAATTGAAATTGAGATTGCTCTTCAGTTTTCAACAAGCTATACGGAAAACATTATTTCATTTGTTAATAACGTGCGAACCAAGGATGGTGGAACCCACGAAATCGGGTTCAAATCAGCCTTAACAAGAGCAATGAATGATTATGCTAGAAAGTATTCAATCTTAAAGGATAAAGACCCCAATCTTGATGGTTCAGATATACGTGAAGGACTTACCGCAATTATTTCCTTAAGAATTCCTGAGGATGTTTTAGAGTTCGAAGGACAAACCAAGGGAAAATTAGGTACTCCAGAGGCTAGAAATGCGACTGACTATGTTGTTTATGAACATATGACAACCTATCTTGAAGAAAATAAAACGATTGCAAGTTTGATTATCAATCGTGCTTTATCTGCTCAACGTGCTAGAGATGCTGCCAGAAAAGCTAGAGATGAAGCAAGAAACGGGAAATCTAAACAGAAGAAAGAGGTTACTCTTTCTGGAAAACTGACTCCTGCTCAAGGGAAAGATAAAAATTTAAATGAACTTTTCTTAGTCGAAGGAGATTCCGCTGGTGGATCTGCTAAACAAGGAAGAAATAGAAAATTTCAAGCAATCCTGCCACTACGTGGTAAGGTTATTAATACAGAAAGAACAGCAATTGATACGATTTTAAAAAATGAAGAAATATCGACCATCATCTACACAATTGGTGCAGATTTTGGTGCCGATTTCGATATTAAAAAATGTAATTATAAAAAGGTCATTATTATGACTGATGCCGATACCGATGGAGCACATATCCAAATTCTTTTACTCACCTTCTTTTTTAGATATATGCGTCCATTAATCGATGATGGAAGACTTTACCTTGCACAACCTCCTCTTTATAAATTAACGAAGAAAAAAGGTAAAAAGGAAGAAATCAATTATGCTTGGAGTGACGAAGAACTCAAAGCATTAATTGATGATTCACCTTATAGTATTCAACGCTATAAGGGTCTTGGTGAAATGAATTTCACTCAATTATGGGATACGACTATGAATCCTGAGACCAGAAGCTTAATTCAAGTTAAAATCGATGATTTAGCAGCATCAGATAAGCGCATCTCCGTTTTAATGGGAGACGATGTTTCACCACGTCGTACGTGGATTGAAGATAACGTCGACTTTGAAGTCAGCGATGACTTTGATCTACAGAAGGGGGTGGAATAATGGCTGACATCAAGAAAATCAGTGATCATATTGAAAGAATCATCGAAGAATCGCTCGAAGACATTGTTTCAGAACGCTTTGCAAGATATTCAAAATACATTATTCAAGATAGAGCATTACCAGATGCAAGAGATGGGCTAAAGCCCGTTCAACGTCGTATCCTATACGCGATGCAACAAATGGGAATGCTTCATAATAAACCCTATAAAAAATCAGCAAGAATTGCTGGAGAAGTTATGGGAAAATACCATCCACATGGCGATTCATCGATTTATGACGCAATGGTTCGTCTTTCTCAAAACTTTAAAATGAGAGTTCCTTTAATCGATATGCATGGAAATAATGGTTCGATTGATGGAGATTCTGCAGCTGCGATGCGTTACACTGAAGCTAGACTTTCACGTGCATCCGAGGCTTTATTGGGCGATATTGATAAAAGAACTGTCCCCTTTATCCCTAACTTTGATGATGAAGAATTAGAGCCAGTTGTACTACCAGCAAAATTTCCTAATCTTTTAGTCAATGGTGCAACCGGAATATCTGCAGGATATGCAACTAAAATTCCACCACACAACCTAAGAGAAGTTGTTCAAGCAACGATTGCTTATATCGATAACGAACAAATTACATTTGAAGAAATATCTAAGATTATCAAGGGTCCTGATTTTCCGACCGGAGGTATCGTTTTTGGTCATTCAGGAATTTTGTCTGCACTTGAAACTGGTGCTGGTAAGGTTGTCATTCGTTCGAAAACAGAAATCGAAGAAATGTCTAAAAGCCAGGATCGAATTGTCGTAACTGAAATTCCATTTGAGGTCAATAAGGCAGACTTAGTCAAATCCATTGATATGCTTAGAATCGATAAAAAAATCGATGATATTATTGAAATTAGAGATGAATCAGACCGTGAAGGAATGAGAATCTCGATAGAGCTTAAAAAGGGTGCGGATGCACAATTCATTTTAAATTATCTTTTTAAGCAAACAGATTTGCAGGTAGCCTATAACTACAATATGGTTGCGATACTCAATCACCGTCCTGTGCTTGTTGGTGTTATTCCAATTTTAAAGGCATATGTAGACCATCAAAAGGATGTTATCACTAACCGCTCAAACTATGAACTTGCTAAAGCAACAAAGCGTCAGCATATCGTGATGGGCTTAATTAAGATGATTTCTATTGTTGAAGAAATCATTAAAATCATTAGAGCATCTCAAAATAAACAAAATGCAAAAGAAAATATAATGGCTGCCTTTGATTTTTCTGATCTTCAGGCAGAGGCAATTGTTACCCTCCAACTCTACAGATTATCCAATACTGATATTCTTGCCCTAGAACAAGAATCCTCTGGATTATCCGAGCGTATTAAGGATTTAGAGCACATATTATCATCTGAATCAGCGCTTCGTAGAGTCATCAAGCGTGAGCTAATTGAAATTAGTGATCTTTTAGGTGATGATCGAAAATCAGAAATTGAAGCTGAAATCGAAAATATCAAGATTGATCATAAAGAACTGATTTCAGAGGAAAAGGTCATCATTGGTATCACGAAGGAAGGCTATATCAAGAGAGCATCGACTCGAAGCTTTCAAGCATCTCAAACGATTGGCTTAAAGGTAGATGATTCACTCATTTTCCATGAAGAGTTGAATACTTTGGATACCTTATTGATTTTTACAAATCTTGGAAACTATATCTTCCTTCCAGTCTATAAAGTCGATGAACAAAAATGGAAGGATTTAGGAATCTATATTAATAACATTGTTTCCATCGAAAAGAATGAACGCATCTTAAAGGTTATTTCAGTGTCTTCCTTCCAGGGTGAAGAAACATTACTTCTAGGAACTGCAGAAGGCATGATGAAACAGGCTAATCTTTCTGATTTTGAAGTCTCCAGATACAATAAACCAATTAAATGCATGAAATTATCAGCAAAAGATGAGCTTGTTTCCGTCGATATGTTTGAAAGAAAGAACATTTTATCGATATCATCGAAGGGATACGCATTACGCTTCAAAACTGAAGAACTTCCATTATATGGTCTTCAG
>JAUSOA010000040.1 GCA_030656435.1 Acholeplasmataceae bacterium
ACAATGTGTTAATGCCTGAATAAGGTTGACTACTTTTTCTCAGTTTCAATCAAATTAGCAGAGATTACATTTTGATTCTGAGTAGTTTTCTTGCCCTGCTTTTTTGAGGGTTCGATGCCCTCAAAAAGCAGAGTTTTAGATTGATTAGCATCGAATGACTTCGTCATCTTCGCAGTTTCTTGCCGATTCAAAGTTAGTAATAATTTTTCAAATTGAATTGGACTTTTTCGTTTCAACTTAATATGAGGTTTAACTTGATTGTATAGTTCTACTGAACGGTCAACTTCTTTGCATAACTTCTCGTAACTGTTTATGTTTCTGTATTTCAGATAATTATTCTTTATTATACCATTTAATCTTTCTGCTTTTCCATTCTCATAAGCGTTTTTACACATACTGTTTATTATTTTTAAAGGCTCTGTAATTTTCAAAAAATCAGCTGCATAATATTGCCCTCCACCATCAGAATGGAAGATTAATCCTTTTAAGTCACAACCTCTTCGTGTCTTAATTGCCATTTTCAGTGCTGATAAAGTAGTTTGCTCTGTAAGTAATCTTTTAGAGATACTATGTCCTAGTATTCTTCTTGAATATGAGTCCATTATAAATGTCAGAAAGTAAAACTTACCTCCAACTTCATAATATGTTATATCACTTTGCCATGCTTGATTTAGTCTGGTTATATCTAGATCTTTAATTAAGTTAGGGAAGCGTTTTACACCGCTACTATCTGTTGTTCTGCAATACTTTGGTTTATATTTTATCATATAATTTGATTCTCTGCAGTAGTCTTCAAATTTATCTCTTCCCATAAATTCAGGCAAAATCAGAAAATACATGTCCCTTACGCCCATCGAAGGGTGATTTTTTCTCACATTCTCAATACTATGCCTTAACTGTTCTCTTTGTTCATGTTGCTTATTCCTTAAATTAAGCATCTTATGAACAGCTTGTTTACTTATTCCAATTGTTTTATACATTTTATTCAAGCTCCATGGGTTTTCTTCTCTTCTAAGCCAATAGTGTTCGATAGTTGATCTGAAAGTTTTTTTTTTATATCTACACCGTACATGTCTTCAGCAATTTCTATCATCTTGTCTTTGAATTCAATAAGCAATTGTTTTTGTCCAATTGTTCGTTCTAATTCAGCTATCTTCTT
>JAUSOA010000087.1 GCA_030656435.1 Acholeplasmataceae bacterium
ACTGGTATCCAGCTCAGCTAAATACCAATTATCGTTGGTTTACACTCTCTGATTCTGGTTTCAATTTGAATTCAACAGAATTTACAACAACCATGCAAATGTATCGCACGTTAAGAACGGATCAAACCTATGTGCTTGAAGCATTATATGATGCTGCAGGTGTAGAAAATTCAACGATTAAAATCGGTGATATTTTCCCTGAAGGTGATCCATTTAATAATGGTAATATTTTAGCGAAATGGTTTTATTCATGGGATTTTGGTTGGATACAATCATACATCAACAGTGGACAATATACATGGGATCTTGAATTTATCGGAACTCCTTATGTAAATGGTAACAAGCGTGTTCCAATCGTTGCAGATTTTTATACTGTCGCATCGAACACAAAAGAACCTGAAGCTGCTTATTTATTAGCGAAGTGGATGGGATTTGGCAAGGAAGGCTACTTGAAGAGAGTAGAACTTTCTAAGACAGTTCCTAGAATATCTCAAGTCAATTTTGCACCAATCCAAAATGATGAGGATTTACTCGATGCTTATTTCGAGTTATATCCTTCGTTCCAAGGACTTAGAACAATCATTGAAACAGGCACATTCATCGTTGAACCTCCAAAATACTTGCCGGGATATATCGCGGCACGCTATTCAGGTACATATGATGCTGAAAACAAGATGTCTGATATTATTACTAAATTAATGGCTGGTGAGGTTGCTTTAGCTGATATTCGAGTTCAGCTCAATACAAGAGCTAATGCATTATATACAGAAG
The DNA here is from genome assembly GCA_030656435.1 of Acholeplasmataceae bacterium. Taxonomy (GTDB): domain Bacteria; phylum Bacillota_I; class Bacilli_A; order Acholeplasmatales; family Acholeplasmataceae; genus Peloplasma. Next base: position 772 of record JAUSOA010000087.1, read on the forward strand.
CCAATAATAATTTTGAAGCTGCTTTAGGAAATAAATAAAAAGACTCGTTGTGAAAAGGAGTCCATTTGGATTCCTTTTCACACATTCTTGATTGGAGAAACAGATGAAAATAACACCTAAATTAAAAAAAATAGTTACACTCTCCTTGATTTCGCTTGTTTCCTTTTTAGCCCTTTTAGGACTAGCAGGTGTATTTACACCAAAAGAAGCTGCAACTCCTACTTTAGTTACACTAGAAGAAGTATATTTAGATAATCATTACTCTAAGTATTTGAGTATTCATAAAGATGATGAAATCAACACTGTTGTATCCTACAAGATACCTGCGGTGGATTTTTTGTTGCCTGATGGTAAGGAACTGACAAGTGATTTAATGAATTATGAATGGGTCGAGGATTCGAGTA
>JAUSOA010000004.1 GCA_030656435.1 Acholeplasmataceae bacterium
ACCTTTTATTCCTATTTTATAAAATAGAAGAAGCCTTGATAAGATTTATGGGAAATTTTTCACAACTTTGTGGATAACTCTTCGATTATAAACAAAAAAAGCACCTTTCTCAATGAAAAGTACTTTTTCAACAGTCTGAAAGGACCTCACATTAATTTGAGGTCCTTTTTCTTATAAATTGATTGCCTGATCTATTAAATCATCAGGTAGTTTCCGATGACTAATTATTAAGCAAGTCTTATTGGTTAAAGATTTTATATTTGAAAATATCTTTTTTTCTGTCTCGGGATCAAGAGCTGAGGTGATTTCATCGAGTAGCATGATTGGTGCGTTCTTCAGTAATGCACGAGCTATCGCTAGACGTTGAATTTGCCCCTCTGAGAGCCCTAATCCCTTTTCACCAAGTCTTGTATCAAGTTGATCAGGAAGTGCTTTAATATCGTCATATAAACAAGAAATCCTCAAGGCATTATATAGTTCGTCATCGCTTGCTTTCTGGTAGAGTTCAAGGTTTTCTCTGATGGTTCCTGATAGAATAAAGTTACCTTGAGGGACATAGGAGAATAAGTTTCTAGTTGAAGCATCACACAAGAATTTGCTTTTCTTGATTGTGAAGAAAATGAAGCCTTCTAGAGGTTGATATAAGCCAAGAAGCAGTTTAAATAAAGTTGTTTTACCCTTGCCGGATTCACCGTGGATATGAACAAACTCTCCAAAGTTTATTTTCAAATTCAATTTACTCATCACCATATTTGTGTCATATTTAAAGCTTAATTTTTGAATGGTTAATGTATCAAAATCAGTTTGTCTCTTTGTAATATTTGGAGTCTCTAACTCGAAAGCATCAAGGGTCATTAAACGTTCTGCTGAAGCCATCATCGTGTAGTATTTAGGTAGTAATTGGGAGAGTCCGGAAAAAGGAGATTGAATATGAGAAACGAGTTGAATGAGTGCAGTCAATGCACCAAAGGTGATAAAGCCTTCCTTCAATCTAAATGCACCAAAAATAATCGCGAAAGCATAGCCAAAACCAAAGAAAATATTCATGCCTGTTGAAGCGAATATAGAAAGCTTTTGTTTTTTTCTAAGAGCCTTAAAATGAGCACTTTGAAGATCCGATAATTTCTTTGACATTAAGGCTTCTGATTCAAAGGATTTAATTACAGAAACATTTTCTAAGCCCTCTTGCATGAAGGAGCGAAGATTTGCTTCAGCGTCCTGAAGCTTGTGGTGTCTCTTTTTCATCTCTTTGCTCATGAGCCTACTACCTGTTAGAAGTAGAACACCAAATCCTGCAAAAAGGATTGCGAACATCGAATCAAGTATAAAGAGTAGGACAAAGGCACCCATAAATCTTACGACAAAGAAGATTAGCTTTGGAATAACATCGATTAATCCATCACTTACATTTTCTACATCGCTATTCAAATAATTCATTAATGCACCAGAATGAATCTTAGATGTATCCTTAAGCTTTGATTTCAAAATCTTATTGAATAGTTGATCCTTAAAAATGATGTTGGTCTGTCCCTGATAGTAAGTCTTCAAATAGGCATTCAATCCTTGACAAATGATTTGAACGATTATCAAACTCGTAAGGATAACCGCACTAATGATAAAGAGCTCTTCATTTGCAGATACCGCACTATCTATAGTTTCCTTAGAAAAGAACGCAAAAAGAATCGCTGTCAAGCTTAGGACTAAGCTTAGAAGCGATAAAATGAAAATCGGATATTTTAAATGTTTATTTTTTGTTTTTAGCCAAGCTATTGTCAAGTTCTTTTTCATGTGATCCCTCATTGACTCTATTTTAACATGATTTTTTTAAGTAAGTTTCATTAATCGATAGGTTCTAGGTATTTTTCCTATGCTATAATAGATATATCTTATTAATTCTGAGGTTATGATGAAAAAGAAGTATAACATCGCAGGAATAAAAATTGAATTAAACTATCATTATAATGAATACCTTAAGGGCAATATCGAATCTTATTTGACTGATGATCAAGAGGTTTGTGAGTACAGTATTGAGGTTTTTTTGTGTGATGAAATCAAAAGGCCAGAACAATTTACCAACTCTAAAATGAATCCCTATATCATCTTTGGTGAGAAAGAAAGAATCATCTATGCCTTAAATTCAAAGGATGAGGTTAAGGAATTAATCACACACACCAATGATTATAAGCATACAAAAATTGAAATCAATCCAAGTCTATTAAAAAACCCAGCTGAAGTTGAGTATGTGATGCTAGGAGTTACATTTTTAGAAATAGCGCTTAGAAATGGATTTCTTCCCATTCACGCTGCTGCAGTTATCTATAGAGGAGAAGCGATATTATTTTCAGCACCATCACAAACCGGTAAATCAACACACGCTAAAATATGGAAGAACACATTTAACGATGTTGAGCTCTTAAATGATGATAAGCCACTTCTAAAAAGTGATGGAGAAAGAATATTTGTATATAGCTCACCATTTTCTGGAAAGACATCCATGAATCAAAATAAATTTGCACCACTCAAATCCATTATCTTTTTAAGACAGGGATTAACCAATTTAGTTTCTGTCATGACAGATGATTCTAAGATAGAAAATCTAATGCGTAATATTTTAAGACCAGATGATGAAGATCTTTGGGATCAAGTCGTGGTCAGCATCAATAAGCTAATGAATGAAATTCCGATCTATCAGATTGAAGCAACCATGGATAGTGAAGCTGCAATTGCAGTTCATGATATATTATATAAGGAGAATTTTTAGATGAGGTATGTTAAAAAGGTTTTATTTGTTGTTTTATTGGCAGTTGTTTTAATTGGCTCACCTATTATAGGAAGATTAGGAGCGAATCTATTTGATTTCAGCAAGCTTGATCCAGATGGTTCATTTTTATGGATTAGTGTTCACCATATCATTCAAGCACTAGTTATCATCGTCCTTATTTTTATCAGCAATAAATTATTTTCTCTAGATTTCAATCTTGGACTTGGTAATAAGGAAATAGGGATTAAGTATTTGAAAAGATTTATGTTATTTTTTATGATTTATGCGACAGGTGCATTTTTGTCGATGATTTTACTCGGTGGTTTTCAACCCTTTCAATATCCATTAACAGGACTAAATATTACCGGATATCTGGGCTTTCAGCTTTTACTATCAGGACCTTCGGAAGAATTAATTTTTCGTGCATTCGCGATTACGATGTTTGCCTTCCTGATTACAAGTAAAAGAGTTAATAAACATATCAGCTACGCCAATTTGTTTGCAGCGATTATTTTTGGTCTCGCACATGTATATATCAAGTTTAGTCCCTTTGAAATAGAGTATACAATGTTTCAAGTGGTTTATGCTGCTGTATTAGGTTATTTCTATGGAGATTGCTACGAGAAGTCAAAAAGTGTTATTTACCCGATGATTATGCACAGCTTTACCAATGTGGTTATGGTTGGTGTCACAATTATCCTTTCCTTTATTTTATAAATACGTCAAAGGAGTTAGAATATGAAAATTAAAGAAGGCTTTGTTCTTAAAACCGTTTCAGGAAAAAATATTGTGGTACCAGTTGGTGAAGAGGCGGTAAACTTCAACGGGTTAATTAAATTGAACTCAAGCGGTGTAATGCTTTTTGAAGCACTTCAAAAGGATGTTGAAATGATTCAGTTGGTGCAGTTAATGCTTGTGAGATATGATATCGATGAAGAAACTGCAAAAAATGACGTGAATGCATTTGTTAATAAATTAAAGAGTAAAGGAATTATCGAGTGAAGAAGGAAGTCATCGCTACAGCTGATTTAATGAGCCTTGTAGAGAGTGCCATCAGTAATAATCAAAAGGCAACCTTCAAGGTAACGGGTAGTAGCATGACCCCATTTTTTACGCATGCACTAACTTCAGTGACTATAGTGAAGGTAGAAAAACCATTGAAAAAATATGATGTAGTCCTATTTAAATATCAAAACTCCTTTAAGCTTCATAGAATTATAAGCATAAATGGAGAAAGAGTTGTTGCTAGTGGTGACGCTTTGTTATCTAAAGAGATGATTCAAGTCGAAGATATCATTGGTATTGTAGAATCCTTTGAGACTGAAGGGCAAAATACAATGAGCTTTGATCAGAAGTATTTAAGTAAGGTCAAAAGATATTATTTCTTTAAACCACTTCTTATTCGTTTGCGGAGGTTCAAATGAAAAAGACATTCAATGAAATATTTAGTGCAGTCAAATGCGCACTAAACCAAGAAAAATATATAGAACCTATTTCCAACGAGAAGGCTTTTTATGTGATGTCCTTAGAAAATGGTTTGTCTGGGATTATCTATAGTGCAATTGATAAATATAGAGTCTCTGAGCTATTTCATAAAAGATTAGAAAGAAACTTTTATGACTATGTGTCAAGAGATATCAAACAGGTTGCTGCAATTAAGTATTTAGATGACCTACTTAATGAGCATCATATTGATCATGTATTCTTAAAGGGAAGTCGTTTAAAAACGATTTATCCTGAATCCTATATGAGGGCGATGGGTGATATCGATATCCTTGTTAAAGAGGATAAGATGAAGGATGTTCATCATCTATTTAAGGATAAAGAAATTATATGTACTTCAAGATCGAAGCAACACGATGTCTTTGAAATGAAGAATAAATTAATGATTGAAATACATCCCTATCTTTATAAGGACTTCAATTTGAAGTACAAAGAACTTTTTAGTGATGTTTGGAAGTATACCATTCACATGAGTGATTCAAGGTATGAATTCACTCATGAGTTTGAAATCATCTATCTTTTATATCATCTTGCAAAGCATCTAGATTCAGGCGGTATAGGTCTTAGAAGTGTCCTTGATATTGGAATCTATCTATCTAGATTTGAAGCGACAATGGATGAAGAGATTATCGAAGAGTATTTAAGACTATCAGATATGAAGAAGTTCTATCAAAGCATGGTCGATATGAATAGGAAATGCTTTGGCTTGAATTATCAAATGAAATTAAATACTGAATTTGAAATGGATCAAGATACATTTGTTCAAGTCACAGAGTTTATCGCGAAATCTGGAGTTCATGGAATTGGTAGAGAGTTCAATGTTTTTCAATCAAGATTAGCAAGTGAAGAGATGAAAAATAAAAGTAAGTTCAAATATGTAGTTCGCATATTTTTTCCAAGCTATGAATCGATGTGTGG
>JAUSOA010000101.1 GCA_030656435.1 Acholeplasmataceae bacterium
AATTTGCGCGATTCTTATTGTGCTTCCGCTCAAAGAGCAACTTAGTTTGGCAATAAACCTCAATCCAAGTTTAAACGCAAGCTACATTTTCAACTAAGGCATACAAAATCCCCATCAAGCATCATCACCCACATAATAGAAATGCTTATGGCTGCTTCAATCAAGACCTGACCAGGTTCACAAGTTACTATTGAGTGATGATGCTTGATGGGGAATTTATACTATTTTTCTCTCAGTTTCTTAAAGAATGATTTCAATAAGTTCTGACTTTCTTCAGCCATGATTCCTGAAACGACATTGATTTGATGATTAAATGGAATCTCTAGTAAATTCAAAACGCTACCAACTGCACCTGCTTTTGGATCTTTAGTCCCAAAATACAAGTTTTTGATTCTCGATTGAATCATCGCTCCAGCACACATTTGACATGGTTCCATTGTAACATAGACATCACAATCTTCCAATCGCCAACTGCCTATTTTTTTAGCAGCTTTCATCATGGCGAGAAACTCAGCATGTGCGTGAAAGGATTGCATTTTTTCTCTTTTATTATATGCCCTCGCTATGATTTTGTTTTGATAAACAACAACAGCACCCACAGGAACTTCATTTTCAAGTTCTGCTTTTTTTGCTTCTTTGAGTGCGGCCGTCATGAATTTATAGTTTTTTTGGCTTTCCTGGGACTTCATGATAATGTCTTGATCTTGGCTCATAAGATTCGTTTGCTCCTACTAAAATGATTGGATCGTTATAGTTAGCTGGCTTACCGTCAATAATTCTTTGTGTTCTAGTTGCTGGTAGTCCACTTTTGACGCATATTGCGGTTAGTTTTGTTACAAACTCAGCTCTTGCAAGAAGCTGTGGCATAGGTCCAAAGGGTTCTCCTTTGAAATCACTATCCAGTCCGCCAACAATAACACGAATTCCTTTATCGGCTAGATTTTCTGCAATATCAATAATATCATTGTCGAAAAATTGGACTTCATCAATGACAACTGCATTTGTATCTTCTTTAATGTAGCCTAAGATTTCTATGCTCTTCTCTATAATTATTGATGGTTTTTTTGACATGTTGTGTGAAACGATTTCCTCAAGAGCATATCTTGTGTCTATTTTCGGCTTAAAAACTAAAACATTTTGTTTTGCATATTCTAGTCTCTTGATGCGCCGAATCAACTCTTCTGTTTTACCAGCAAACATCGGACCACATACAACTTCAATAAATCCATTTTTATATGTATGATACATAGCAAAATCCCCTTTATTATGCATTTTTTTAATAAAAAACGTGACGATTGATCACGTTATTTGTTGTGTTACTTCTTCTCGTTCATGCCGTAACGTTTATTGAATTTTTCAACACGTCCAGCTGCCTGAATAAATGTTTGTTGTCCTGTGTAAAATGGGTGGCAATTTGAACAAGTATCAATACGGAAGCTGTTAGCTGTCGTACCTACTTCATATTCATGCCCACATGTTGCACATTTTACTTTAGATACGTTATATTTTGGGTGAATTCCTGGTTTCATTTTCTTTTCTCCTTCCGCCATGACAAGAAGTCATAGTAAGTTTAGCGCATTCATTATATCATTCAATATTTTATTTATCAAGTGAAAACTGCGTATTTTTGTTTTTAATTCTCAAACTCATTATGCCATGTCTGCCAAATGACAAGGAACCTCTGCGTAATAAGACCGGTAACGACCCCAGCTGGTATACTTAATACTAACATAATCGGCAAATAGAAAATTACAGCGCTACTTCCTATGACAAAGATACCTGCAATGATTTGTCCAATGCAGTGGAAAATAGATCCAATCACACTGACGC
>JAUSOA010000102.1 GCA_030656435.1 Acholeplasmataceae bacterium
AACTCCAGTTCATGTGAGACGCATTTTATCGCAAACGCTCGATGTTCCAATTTCAAAAATTAGAGTAATTAAGCCTAGAGTAGGCGGTGGCTTTGGTGGTAAACAAGCGCTTCATGGGGAAATGCTTGTTTCACTTGTGACGCTAAGAACAGGGAAACCATCAAAGATATATTTCACTAGAAAGGAAGTATTTGAATCAACTTATACTAGACATCCAATGAGATTAGATATGACACTCGGAGCTACAAAGGATGGCAAACTCAAAGCAATCGATTGCTATGTCTTATCTGATACAGGAGCATATGGAGAACATGCATTAACTGTTTTCATGGTGACAGGATCTAAGGTTTTACCGCTTTATAACAAAGTTGATTCAGTTAGATTCTCTGGCCATGTTGTTTATACAAACCATGTCTCTGCTGGTGCATTTAGAGGATATGGAGCAATTCAAGGAAATTTTGCATTAGAATCAGCAATTGATATATTATGTGAAAAGCTTAAGATGGACCCAATCATCTTTAGACAAAAAAATATGATTCTTGAGGGTGAAACTTCACCAATATTTGAAATCATGGGTGAAGGTACTGAAGGCACGGCAATGAATATGGAGACATGCAAACTCGATTATTGTGTAAAGCGGGGATATGACTTAATCGACTGGAAAAAGAAATACCCAAGAGTTCAATTGGATCATCAAAAAATAAAATCTGTAGGCATGGCACTCGCTATGCAAGGAAGCGGAATACCCTATATTGATATGGGATCAGCCACCATTAAGCTAAATGATGGAGGATTTTATAACTTGATGGTTGGTGCAACAGAAATCGGACAGGGAAGCGATACAGTCCTTGCTCAAATAGCTGCAGAAGAACTACAAACCACAGTCGATAAGGTCATTATTTATTCATCAGATACTGACTTAACACCTTTTGATACGGGTGCATATGCTTCGAGTACGACATATGTTTCAGGAAATGCAGTATTAAAGGCAGCCTCTGAAATGAAGAAAAAGCTCATTATTGAAGCTGCTAGAATTCTTAAAGTAGATGAGAATCAGATAAACTTTAACGGAAGTTTATTCAAAGCAGGAAAGAATCAAATAAGCTTAATTGATCTATCGAATCAAATCACCTACAATCATGAACAAAAACAGTTAACCGTTACATCAAGCTATGTCGGTCATAAATCACCTCCTCCGTTCATGGCAGGATTCATTGAAGTTGATGTTGATAAAGAAACTGGTGAATTCGATATCATCAATTATGTAAGTGTTGTCGACTGCGGGGTAACAATCAATCCTAAGCTCGCTCAAGGTCAGGTTGAAGGAGCAATTGTTCAAGGACTTGGTATGGCTACATTTGAGGATGTTAAGTATTCTAAAAAGGGAAGTTTGTTATCCAATAGTTTTCTCTATTACAAGATCCCAACTGCACTAGATGTCAAAAAATTAACAACTGAGTTTGCCGAAAGCTATGAACAATCTGGCCCATTTGGAGCGAAGTCTGTAGGTGAAATTGGAATTGATACACCACCTGCTGCACTTGCGAACGCAATCTATAATGCAGTCGGTGTTAGAATTCGTAAACTACCAATTACACCAGAAAAAATACTTAAAGGAATATTAGAAAACAAGGAAAAAGGAGCAATACTATGAACCAAAATAAAGGAATACTAGCGTATATTATCTTTTTTGGAGCTTTGTGGGGCATTTTGGAAGCAACCCTAGGATATGTACTTCAATTTTTACCACCTCTCGTATCAGGAAGTGTGATGTTTCCAATCGCTGCAACGTTAATGATTCTAACCTATAACCATACGAAGTCTAAAAGTGCAATGATTTATGTTGCTATGATTGCAGCATCGATTAAGTCAATTAATTTTTTCATGCCAGGGTTATTACCTATTAAAACCTATAATCCAATGATCGCAATTATGCTTCAATCCTTAGTCATGGTAGCTGTCATCCCACTACTTCAAAAGAAGAACGTCTTAACAGTAATCACTGGTATAGCCTTGTTAGGGTTTTCTTGGAGACTCTTGTTTTTAGGAAATATAGCGATTAATAATCTTTTAACTGGATTTCAGTTTGTTCAACTCCAAAGTTTTTCAAGCATGATGTTGTTTGTCTTCTTGTTTGGAATGATTGAATTTTTGGTATTAGCTCTATTCTTTTATACGATTCTACTATCTAAACAAAGAATTAATTTTGTCTTTAAGCCACCGATGATTTTATCTCTATCATGTTATGCAGTTGCTGTATTATTGACAATATTCCTATAAAAAACTAGAAAAGAGCTGATGCCATGAATACCATTTACGAGAAGATCGTTGAATATAAAGCAAAAAACATTGACATGGTCTTAGTGACTGCAATTGAAAAAACTGGAGAGGGTCCTGTTGAAGTTGGTAAGAAAATGCTCGTTTTGGAAACTGGAGAATCATTTGGCACTGTGGGTGGCGGAGCTTTAGAATTTTATGCAACAGAAAAAGCTAAGGATTTAATCAAGAAAAGAAAGCATTTAACAGAAAAGTATTTACTAGATAAAGGAAAAGTTATTGTTGATGCGAAAACACTACCTATGGTATGTGGTGGCACAGTTACACTTTTCTATGAATTTTTAGGTGTTAGAAATTATATTTATATCTTTGGTGCTGGTCATGTTGGTCAAGCACTTGTTAACGTTTTGAAGCCACTGAATTTTCATATCACCGTAATCGATGAAAGAAAAGAAGTAATTTCTAACTTTAAAGATGGAGATTTAAAGGTTTTTAGCCATTTTGCTCCGTATATTGAAGAAAATGGCATTAAAGAAGGAAGCTATGTCGTCGTATGTACTCCTTCACATATTAATGATTATCATGTGATCAATAAAATTTTAGAACTTAAATTAAGGCCTCGTTATATAGGCATGCTTTGTTCACCAGAAAAGCTTAAGGATTATCTTGGTAAAACCTATGATAAATTTGGTAAAGATATTGACTTATCTAATTTTTACTCTCCAATTGGGTTAGATCTTGGTGGAGGCTCACCTGAGGATATTGCAATTTCGATTTCAGCTGAAATTCTTGCAATCTATCATGAAAAAGAAGGTCACAAGCATATGAGGGAGGTAACTCATGAACATCATATTTATTGGAAAAATAAATGAAGGGAAAACATCAGCGTTAAAAAAGCATTATGAAGATCATCAAGTAGGTGACGGGTTTATATCAGTCAAAAAAATGATTAATGACCGCGTGCATAGCTATATCTCCACAAGACTATCTACAAAGGAAGAAAAAGTGATATTGGTGCACGAGCAATTTTTTTCTAAGGATTTTTTAGTTGCGGGCAAAATTGGACCCTATATCATTAACCTTTTAACCCTACAATCCATCGAAAAATCGATTGTAAAGATGATTTCACAGCAGGTTGAACCCATCTATTTAGATGAAATTGGTGTCCTTGAACTTAAAGGCTACGGATATGACTATATCTTTAGAAAAATCATCAATTCAAAATCTCGATACATCATCTCTGTCAGAGAGGATTTAGTTGATGAGGTTATTTCAAAATAT
>JAUSOA010000112.1 GCA_030656435.1 Acholeplasmataceae bacterium
TTTTGCCTAATAATGTTAAATTTGTCGATTTATATTTAGGTATAAGGTATCTTAATTTACTTTTGTCTAGTGAGGCAAATGAAGTCTCATCAATTCGCAAATCGATGAAAAGAAGATCTTTTAAATCTTTTAAGGATAGTAATGGTTTTAGATCATATAACTTATCACAGAGTGCTTTTTCTTTGGTTGCGATATGATAGACATATCCATTTTCTTCAATAACATTTATTTCATAGGGAAAGGCAAGTTTTGGAACATCTTTATAAACATAATTACCAAATTTAGTCATATATTTTTTGGTCTTATGTTTATTAAATGACGCAGATGTGTAAGTTGATACTCTTTCTGGAATCATACCACAGTATGATAAAGCATACTCAAAGGATAAGTAACTAGGACCATAGATATAAGAAGCTAGAAAATAACCAGGTGTGTTTTTATCAGTTTCATATAATCCTCTTACTATTGGAATATATTTCCCTAGTTTTACTTCTCTTCTCAATTTCCCTTGTATATCACTATATGATTCATAGTCTTTAATTATTTCTTTAATGGTCTTTATCACGTGTATTTCCTCCACTTAATTGTATTATATACCATTTTCTGGAGTATTTCAATAGTTTGGAAGTGAATTGTTTTTCGAATAGAAATATTTTGAGTGCGACAATAATGGTGACAAAAAACATCAGATTGATATGAAGATCATCTGATGTCAAAATATTATTATTACTAAGCAAATAGAGTAGGAAAAATTCTTTATGGGTAATGTTAAAACGAGAAATCTTACCAAAACTAGCTTTATTTTTTGATGCTAATCATATAAGTTTTTTAGATAACAATGCATAATCAATCTATGGTATAAATACGATTTCTATTTCTTTAGACATATAATTTGATGCATACTCCATAGAATATAGTATAGCTTCTCTAAGTCTTTCTGCTTGCTCAACATTATCTGGAAGATAAATCGTTAATGTATCAATTAATGTATAACTGTAATTGGCATATATGAAGTATTTAGAAAATTGTTCATGAGCATCACCTTGCAATAAGTAGCTTTTAAATTTTAGCGTATGTATATCGTTTTTATTAGGAAAAGGATTATTGCTGTTGTCAAATACATAACCACCAATTTTTTCAATAGTTGAGGGAAACTCAACAGATGTTAGTGCATTTTCATAGAAAGCAACATTACCAATCTCTATTAATCCCTCTGGGAGAATTAGATTTCCTGAAAATCCACATTTTGAAAATGCTGAAACTCCAATGATTTCTACATAATCAGGTAAATGAATGATTGTATCTTGATTATTGGAAAATGCAGCAAACTTTATCTCAATTAGACTCTCTGGTAGAAAAATCTCCTTAAATCCGGAATTTGCTAACGCTCTTGGTCCTATGTAGTCAATATAATCAGGTATGGTGTATACTGAGTCATCGGTTTTTGCTTTCTCTACATAGATAAGTTCAACATTATCGTGAGTCAGAATAGATTGATGATTAGAGATATCCACTTCTTTTAAAAAGTTGTGATCCTTGGCTAATGAAACTTCAATTTTAGGGTATGTGCCAAATGCTTGACCAAAGTAAGTTAGGTTGATAGGAACTGTAAAATGCTCTATTGATGTAAAAAGGAATGCATACATTCCGATAGAGGTTATTGAATCGGGAAGTGTAATACTTTCAACATGTTCAAGATTTATAAAAGCTTTTTCAGCAATAGAAACTACAGGCAAATCATTGTAGTAACCTGATATAACTACATCCTTTGAATCGCCAGTATATCCTGTTACTATATATGCATCCTCAGAATCACTCATTTCAAAGATAATACCTGGAGTTGTTATAAGTTCTTCTGATGGCTTACAAGCATTAACTAAAAATGCTAGAAGTAACACTAAAATAATTGATAAATATTTTCTTTTCATCAGTTTGTCCTTCTGAATGATTATGCTTTATGGATATTTTCAAGTCAAATGATGATGTTCCCCCATCGAATCAATTCTTATTTATATTATATATGTTTTTTTTGTTTTGCAACCTAAAAAATAGTTTTCTTTTTTAATCTAATCAATCTAAAACTGATAAAAAAATGTCCGATATGTTTACAATCAGACATTTTTTTTACTGTTAAATTTCTTCTTTTTTTACTTTCTTTCCATTCTTCTGGAAAGCCTTTTTAAATGTATCCTTAATTCTCTTAAAGAACTTTGTTTGATCATAGCTTAAAATTGCTACCTTATAAATTGGTGCTACAAAATATAGTGCTCCAAGGAAGAATATAACAACAGCAGCTAACGCGATAATCGCTTCACCAAGAGATAATACTCCAGATGCGAATGCGATTGGTGCAACCATTGGTGCAAATATTGGAACGAACGCCATAATCTTCATAAACGTATCTCCGCCTGCCATTGGTGCAAACATTCCGATATAGAAACCAGCAAGTAACATCAGCATTAAAGGAGATTGAAATTGCTGATAATCCTCTTGTGTCACTGCCATTGATGCGAATAATGCTGCTACTACTAAGTAGAACAATGTTCCAACAAGCATAAAGAGTAATGCCATGATTAAGACTATAGGCCAGTTTGGAATAATCTCAGCTAAATATGCAAATAGTGATTCTCCACCAGTAGGTAAGCCTAACGCTTCTGCTTGAGAGAGTGCCCCACCAATCAATGCTGCAACAATGCTATAGATTAATACCAATCCTCCCTGAATGATCACGAAGAATATACTTGAAGTAATCTTAGATAAAAAGTGAATCGTTGATGGAACGGACGCGATAATAGTTTCAATCGCTTTTGTTGATTTTTCTTCGATGATATCAACACCCACAAATTGAGTTGCCATCGTGATTAAAATAAACATTGGTAGTATCAGTAGGCTTGCAATTGATCCAACCATCATGCCTGTATTCGGATCCTCATAATCGGGTGCGAGTACTGGTGTAAATGTAGGTCTTATATAATTACCGATTTGATAGTTAATTATTTGAAGCTCAATTTGATTTGTAAATATATAATTCATTTCAGGGTATTTACTATAGATAACTATATTTGGAGAATCGATAGTTCCAGTGAAATGAAATACTATATCTCTTTCGCTATCTGCCCAAAATGCATCTGCATTAAAGTCACCTATGGATAATGAATTGACAATGTAAAATGGTGTTTCTGGGTTGGCTACATTGAATAATGCATCTAAATCTGTGACTAAATTACCTTCATTGGTTTGATTGATAATCTCAATATTGATATTTTTAATCTCATCATCCCCACCACCAAACAAACTGATAATTGCAGGAAGGTTAACAATTGCGATTAACATAATCGAGATGACAATATTTGCGATTAAAAATGCTTTTCTACCGACTCTTTTTTTAAGTCCATAGCGAACTAAAAACTTAAACTTTTTCATTTTTGAGACCTCCTACTTTAGCAATAAATATCTCTGATAGGGAAGCCTGCTCAACATCATACTTCATAATATGCTGACATGTTTTAATATAATCGAAAACTTTTGTTGCCACATCTTCATTTTCAATTTTGACGATGATTTCATTTGAGTTCTCAATCACCTGATAAACTCCAGAAATTGCCTTTAGAGTTTCAATATCGACATCGCCAATGATTTTTATGTTTTGTTTCTTGAAATCCTTTTTGACTTGATCGATTCTTCCCTCTATAATCGCCTTCCCTTTTTCTAAAACGATGAGCTCCTCACAAAAGGATTCCACGTGATCTAATTGATGAGATGAGAAAACAACCATAGAACCATTTTTTTGAAAATCACGAATAACTTCAACGAATAGTTCGGTATTGATTGGGTCTAATCCACTAAATGGTTCATCTAATACAAGTAATTTCGGATTATTGATAATCGCTGAGATGAACTGTATTTTTTGTTGATTTCCCTTAGAAAGTTCTTTAATTTTTTTATTCTTATAGTCAACAATATCAAATCTCTCTAGCCAATAATCAAGTCTTTCTAAAATATCCTTGGTTTCCATATCCTTTAGCTGACCAAAATATAACATCAATTCCTTGACAGTTATTTTTGTGAGTAAAGATCTTTCTTCAATCATATAGCCAATCTCATTGACGTTATGATATCCAACCTTTCCACCGTTATATAATATTTCTCCTTCTGTTGGTTCAAGAAGTCCCATAATCATTCGAAACGTTGTAGTTTTACCTGCACCGTTGGTTCCTAGTAAACCAAAAATATCTCCTGGTTTAATAGTGAATGACAAGCTATCCACTGCAACCAAATCCCCATAGAGCATTCTCGCATTCTTTACTTCTAACATATACATGCCTTCTTTCTTATTGTTAAAACTTATTTTTTATTGATTTCGTCTCGCCAATCATCTTTCTTTGCTTTCTTCTCATCCGAATCTCCTAATATTACCAAGAAGACAACAAATAAAATAATGCCAAGAATTAAGATCCCACCGAATATACCTAGCATACTCATGTGTTCCCCACCTCGCTTCCTGACATTATTATACCATAATTATTATAAATGCAATATAATTATTTTTTATTATTTTTTATTTTCTGCTAACACTATTTCTAGAAATTCTTGAATTGAAACAGTAACTTGATCCTGAGAACCATATTTTCTGTAAGTGACTAATCCCTCATCTGCTTCCTTTTCCCCTAAAACCAAGGAATATGGAATCTTTTGAGTCTGCACTTCTCTAATCTTATAACCAAGTTTTTCTTCTCTTAGGTCACTTTCAACGCGAATTCCACTTGCTTTCAGGATTTCGTGAACACTCATGACATATTTGTGATGGTGTGTAACGTTTACTGGTAATACCTTAACTTGTACAGGTGCAAGCCAGAAAGGAAATGCTCCTTTATATTCTTCAATCAAGTATGCAACAAAGCGTTCCATCGTTGAAACGATTCCTCTATGAATGACGACTGGTCTATTGTTATTTTTTCCATCCTCACCAACATAGGTTAAATCAAAACGTTGTGGGAGTAGAAAGTCAATTTGAATTGTTGATAGAGTTTCTGCATTTCCTAAGGCAGTTTTGACTTGAACATCAAGCTTTGGCCCATAAAATGCTGCTTCACCAATTGCTTCATAATAAGGCATTCCAATTTCATCCATCGCAACCTTTAACATCTTTTCAGCTTCAATCCACATGTTATCATCTGGAAAATACTTATGCTTATCCAGTGGGTCTCTGTAGCTTAATCTAAATTGATATTCTGATATATTAAAATCCTTATAGACATCTAGCATCAATTGAACTGTTCTTTGAAATTCTTCTTTGATTTGGTCAGGACGAACAAAGATATGTGCGTCATTTAAAGTCATTTCTCTTACACGTTGAAGTCCTGATAATGCCCCACTCTTTTCATAGCGGTGCATCATGCCAAGCTCAGCGATTCGAAGTGGAAATTCGCGGTAGCTATGCACATCATTTTTGTAAATCAACATATGATGTGGACAGTTCATGGGGCGAAGTACTAATAATTCACCATCACCCATATCCATTGGTGGAAACATCGAGTCTTGATAATGGTCCCAATGTCCTGAAGTCTTATATAAATCGACATTCGCCATAATTGGAGTATAGACGTGCATATAGCCTAAGCTTAATTCCTTATCTGTTATATATCTTTCGATAATTCTTCTAATGGTTGCCCCTTTAGATAGCCAGAAGGGTAGACCTGCTCCAACCTCTTTAGAAATCATAAATAAATCGAGTTCTTTACCAATCTTACGATGATCTCTTTGTTTTCTTTCCTCAAGTAGTATGAGATGAGCATCTAAATCCTTTTTGTTCAAAAATGAAGTTCCATAAACTCTGACGAGCATTTTATTATCGGAATTACCTCTCCAATAGGCACCTGCAAGATTTAACAGTTTAAAGTTCTTTAATAATTTAGTTGATTGAACATGACCACCACGACAAAAGTCACTGAAATCACCTTGAGTGTATACAGTTAACTGTGAATCCTTATATTCTTCAATAAGTTCTTGTTTATAAGGGTCATTTTTAAATAGCTTTTTGGCTTCACTATAGCTAACTTCATGTCTAACGATTTCATAGTTTTCGTCAGCAAGCTTAAGCATCATCTTTTCAATCTTAGGAAGATCTTCATCAGTAACCTTGACGTCACCGAAGTCGACATCATAATAGAATCCCTCTTCGATATAAGGACCGACGCCAAAACAAGCACCTGGGTATAGCTTTGTAATCGCCTGTGCCATTAGATGTGCTGTACTGTGGTTAACCACATCAAGGATTCTTGGATCCTTTTCTGTGAGTAGCTCTAAAATGCCATCCTCATTTAATTTTCTTGATAGTTCTACATAGTTCTTATTAAAAACTGCAGCTATCGATTTTTTTGCCAGACTCATTGAAATGCCTTCTGCAATTTCAAGAGGGCTGATGCCCATTTGGAATTCCTTAACGGATCCATCTGGAAAACTGATTTTAATCATTTTCATCGCTCCTTATCTAAATAAAAAAGTCCCTAGATATATATCTAAGGACGAATATGTTCGTGGTACCACCTTAGTTCTAGGATAAATCCTAGCACTCAACTTATGGATAACGGCATGACCCGGGCTATCTTTATTAGCCAACTCCAAGGTAGTGATTTTGTCGTTCGCAGCTTTCACCGTCCTGCGTCGCTAGGCTTGACTTAACCTTGTCCTCTTCATCGTTTATGTTTATATTATAACACTTATTTAAACATTTTCAAGACTTATTATCCTTTATAGTTTTCCTGTGTTAATTTCACATAAGTCATTAAATCCTTAATTCTTTGAATCAGTCTAGCAGCCTTAACTCGATTGGTTTCATCACGAGTAATTGCTAGTGCTTCAATGAGTCCTACGTATTCTAAATTAGATGACATGAAGACTGGAAGCTTCGCTGAAAGTCTGTATTGAATGACAGGGCCTAGAATTTCATCTCTAAACCAAACAGACATATTTTCGCCACCCATATCATCAAGCATCAATACATCTGCTTGTTTCAGCTGGTTTACTCTTTCTTCTAAATTGCCCTCACTCATGCCTTGTTTAATGCTTCTGACCAAATCAGGCATATAAACAAATAGAACGCTTATATTTCTTTCAGCTAAGGTTTGTGCGATAGCTGATAATAAATAACTTTTACCTGTCGCATATTTACCATAGATATATAAACCCTTGAAGTAACGATCCTTTTTATAGTTATCTAAAAATTCCTTAGCGAGTGTATATGCTTTTTCTCTTTCTTCATTGAACACTTCAAAACGATCAAGACTGGCATCTTGGATATAGAGCTCTGTATCATAGAATTTTAAGTGCTGTCTAATCTTTTGTCTTTTGAGTTCATCTGCCTTTTCCTTGGTCGGACGATAAACGATTTCGATATAGGGGTCTGTTCTAAGAACAGGCTGATAGCCATCTCTTACCGTCTTTTGATCTCTATCTTGAAGGTATTGGTATACCTTGTAGATATCGACATCCGAAATTGATAAGTTCATTGTTTCAGGATCCTTTAAAATCGCTTTTTTCATTTCATCTAAGTTCATATTAGCCCTCCAGTTTAGCAATCTCAGCAATATAATCCTCTAACCAGTCAGGTTCATATGCCGTACGTTTATTCTTGCTTTGAGCTGCTTTCTCTTGATACTGTGTTTCTAGACTTGCAGAATAATTTATCGCGTCTTCCGTTGTCTGAACACCCTTATTTAACCAATCATGAAGAACCTTCTCCATGTAGTTGATATGTGGTAAGACTCCATCCTTATGCTTTAAAACAAGCATTAAAATGACATTGATAATTCCTGGTTCTACACTGTTGGTTTCGAGTAGCTGTGTAGCAGTAGATAAAGCAATTCCCTGTTGATCTGTTTTTGCATATTTTTGGATGATGACCTGTGGGGATGCTTGACCAATTAATGTTGGAGTTGGTAAATCCTTTTTCTTAATCGTTAAGAGCTGATGCTTTTGCTCGTAGTATTGCTTAGCCTTTAGATTCAAGTTAGCAAAATTAATCACTTGCCTATTTTTAGCAGCAGCCTCATAGACTGCAATCATATCGGAAACATCGAATTGATAGACAAAGGAGATTTTATTAATTTGTTCTCTAAATTTATCGGTTAAAAGCTGTGAATTCTTTAATCTCTCAGAGAGATTATCAACAAATGCTTCGTAATTGAATTGATGCTTGATGTGTGATCCACCATTCGACACTCTGCCTTGAAGAGGATGCGTAACATTTAACAGACTTAAGCTCTTAAACTCGTATAAAGCATCAAAGGGCTTCGTGATATTATCATATCCATCGGTTGATGGAATATCGATTCTAAACATTTCAGTTAGGGTTACGGTATTCTTTTCACCAATTTCAGCCTGTAAATAGCTACCAAATACTGTATCCATTAAAAACTGCTTTGCTGTCAAAGGTGCCTTCATAAAGTATAAATAATAATCTTCTTTTTGATAAACCGTTAAGAGATTTAAAGCCTCTAGCTTATTTCTAATTTTTAAGAAGTCTACTTGCTTGATATTGACTAAATCAAAGAGTTCTTGATGTGTATATGAATTTCTTCCTGTTTTATTTATGAGCTGATAAAAAGTTGTATATAGTGCTTGTCCTTCTAGTCCCATCAGTGGTTGATATAAAAGAGCAAGCACCTTAAAATCTGCTGCACTTAAATCCGATTGACTTTGAATTTGAAAGGTTGAACTATTTTTCATCTCTTAACCCTCGTAAAAATGAATCGATTTGATGATGAAGATCACCAATTGTAGTTTCATTTTCTAATACAACATCTGCAAATGCTTTCTTATCATCTAATGGCATTTGTGCTTGAATTCTTTTTGTTACCTCTTCTAGTGAGAGATTATCTCGCTCCATAAGTCTTGTCTTTTGAGTCAAAGGGTTCACATAGACGACAACTACATAGTCCACTAATTTTTTATATCCCACTTCAATTAAAAGTGGCATATCAATGACGATAAATTGGCGATCCCTATAAAATTCTTTTTCCTTTTCGACCTCAAGAAATACGAATGGATGAACAATCTGATTTAAAGCCTCTCTTTTTTTAGAGTCGCTAAAAATAATTTTAGCAAGCTTTTTCCTATCTTCATCTGAAGAGATAGAGAAACCAAAGGAAAATTCGATTTGCTTTACCATCATTTGATTTTCTTTCCAAAGTCTTTTGACAATCAGATCACAGTCAATGACGGGTATGCCTAAATACCGAAAATAATTAGATGCAGTGGTTTTCCCACTTCCAATACCTCCAGTAAGTCCGATTAAGATTGGATTAGTCTTGACAACTTGGACAGACATAGGTTCCACGTCCTTTGATCTTCATTTTTATGATTTTTGTTTGACAAATGGGGCACGGTAGGTCTTTTCTCATATGAACATTCAGTTCATTTTGAAAGCGACCATGCACACCAAGACTAGATGTATAGCTTCTAATCGTGGTTCCACCTAATGCAGTTGCTTTATCTAATACTTGAATTGCACTTTTAATGATTTTTGCTGCTTCATCCAAAGATATAGTGTTTGCTAGCCTTGTTGGATGAATTTTGCTCAAGAAAAGTGTTTCATCGACATAGATATTACCTAAGCCGCTGACGATATGTTGGTCTAATAGTACTGCTTTAATTTCAATTCTTTTTTTCTGAAGCACTTCAAAAAACTTATGAATATTTATATCCTTAGGCTCTAAGGCAAGCTTATTTAATGGGTAGCTTTCTAGATAAGTTTCTAGAGGTAGCAGTGTAATCGTACCAAACTTTCTGACATCATGATATCTAAGCTCACGACCTGACTTGAATTTGAATACGATATGCTCATGCTTCAAAACAGGTTCATTTGTTTTAATAAAGAATTTGCCTTCCATCCTTAGATGAATAATCATGGTATGAGTATCTAGAATAAAGATTAAATATTTACCCATACGATCGATTCGATGGATTTTTTGGTTTTGAATGCTTTTTTTGAATTCAAAAATATCATTGGTGATAATTTTTGAATAGTTTTCGACAACTTCAACGATTTCTTCGTTACCAATTGCTAACTCTAGCGTTCTTCTAACCGTTTCTACCTCTGGAAGCTCAGGCATCACATTTCTCCTACTTTAGCTCGTACCAATTCTTTCCGACATCACATGAGGTTTCAAGCTCAACCTTGAGCTTAATCGCGTTTGACATCATTAACGGTACGACTTTTTTCATTTCCTCTAATTCGGATTCAGGAACCTCTAAAATCAGTTCATCGTGAACCTGAAGCAGAATTTTCGATTTTTTCTTATTTTTCTTTAAATAATGATATAGGTCTACCATCGCTTTTTTCAAGATATCTGCAGCACTTCCCTGAATGGGGGCATTCAGCGCAGTTCTTTCACCAAATAGTCTTTGCGTATAGACTGGTGATTTCAGCTCTGGAATGTATCTTCTTCTTTTCATGATGGTTTCAACGTAGTCATGTTCCTTAGCGAATTTCACGATATCTTCCATGTAAGCCTTGATTTCGGGATAGATGGACAAATACCTGTCGATGAAGGCTTGAGCCTCTTTGGGGCTAACCTTGATGTCTTCTGATAGGCTCCAAGCTCCAATGCCGTAAATAATTCCAAAGTTAACTGCCTTAGCGGCTCTTCTTTGGTCACTATTGACTTCAGTGACATGAAATACGTCTTGTGCTGTTTTGGTGTGAATATCTACTTTTTGATTAAAGGCTTCGATTAAGGATTTGACATCTGCCATATCCGCTAGAACTCTTAATTCAATTTGAGAATAGTCAGCACCTAATAAATAATGGTTTTCCTTAGGAATAAAAAGCTTTCTAATCTTTCTACCTTCTTCACTTCGTATTGGTATATTTTGAAGATTAGGGTCTAAGGAAGAGAGTCTTCCGGTTGTTGTTAAGGCTTGCATATAGATGGTATGGACT
Source organism: Acholeplasmataceae bacterium (assembly GCA_030656435.1). Taxonomy (GTDB): domain Bacteria; phylum Bacillota_I; class Bacilli_A; order Acholeplasmatales; family Acholeplasmataceae; genus Peloplasma. Next base: position 10,943 of record JAUSOA010000112.1, read on the forward strand.
TTATTGTCATCAAATAGGTTTTGTTTCACACCTTCGATATAGGTCGAATGAAGCTTCGAGAGCTGTCTATATTCCATAATCTTTTCAATGATTGGATGATGTTTTTTAAGCTCCTCTAAAACTTCAATATTGGTAGAATATCCAGTTTTTGTTTTCTTACCATAGGGAAGGTTTAATCTTTCAAACAAAATTTCACCCATTTGTTTAGGGGATCCGATATTAAACTCTTCACCTGCAAGCTCGTAAATCTCAGTTTCAATTTTTTTGAGTCTTTCCTTTAAATCTTTCCCTTGAACCTCTAGTTCATCTAAATCTACAGTTAACCCTTGGTATTCCATTTCTCCTAAAACCTCTGATAAAGGAATTTCAAGTTCTGTGAGTAGTGTGGTTTGGTTCTGGTCTTTAAGCTGTTCTAGCATTGGTTTTCTAAGCTCTGCAATCGCCTTTGATTTACTAACGATATGTCTTTGATAGATTTCTTTTTCTGGTAGGCCTTTTTTAGCACCCTTTCCGTAAATTGAATCATCATATAAAATATCTTCATAATCAAATGCAGATACAATTCTTTTAAATTCTTCTTTTCCTAGATGTGAGTTGATTAAATAAGCTGCTAAAAGTAAATCAAATTGAACTCCAGAAAGCTCCATCTGATGCCATAAAAGAAAGACTTTAACTGCCTTTAAGTCGTAGGTGTATTTAGTAATCGACTCATCTGATAAATACATTTGAAAGTTAATAGAGGTTAATGCGAATTCTGGAGATAGATAATAGTGATTCTTTCCATCGGATATACCTACACCCCAAAGCTCTGCCTTGTGATAGTTATAGTCAGAGAGTTCAAAATGAATTGCTAAATCAGGCTTTAATACTTTTCCTAATTCTCTTTCATCTTCAATGACTTTAAATTCCCATGATTCCATTTGATCCGTTGGTAATTCCATTTTTTTAACAAAGACATGTAGGTCTAAAGCCTGTAAAAAAGACATCAGTTCACTAGTCTTTGCTTGATTTTTAGCAAGGTCTGATACTTGATAATCGAGCTCTGCATCGATATCAATCGTGACCAATTCCTTACTCATTAATGCGAGCTTTTCGTGTTCTCTTAAGTTTTCACCAAGTTTACCCTTGATGTTTTCTTTATTTTCAAATATTTTTTCTAATGAACCGTATTCTTGAAGAAGCTTAATCGCTGTTTTTTCACCAACTCCAGGAACTCCTGGGATATTATCAGATGGGTCTCCCATTAGTGACTTTAGGTCAATCATTTGTTCATGCGTTAACTGATATTCATCGAATAATGATTTAGGGTCGAATCTAGCAACTTCCTTCATTCCTTTTTTAAGGAGATTGACGGTAATTCGATCGTCAACGAGCTGGAGTAAATCCTTATCGCTAGAAAAAATCTCAACTAAATAGCCTTCATCAGCACCACGTTTGGCAAGTGTCCCAATGATATCGTCGGCTTCATAGCCTGGTTTTGAGTATAATTTAACACCGTTTAAGGTGATGTATTCATAGATATAAGGAATTTGCTGAACGAGCTCCTCTGGCATCTTCACTCTTCCAGCTTTGTAACCTTCATATGCAATGTGTCTTTTCGTTTTTTCCTTGGTGTCAAATGCTACAAGTGCAAAAGAATCATCTTCTGTAATGATCTTTTCAAACATTCCGACAAACGCGAAAAGTGCGTTCGTATAAACACCTTGACCGGACTGCATTAATTTAGCACCTGGATATGCTGTTGCATAATAGGCTCTAAACATTATCGAATTTCCATCTATCAAGATTAATTTCTTCATCTAGTCATCCTCTTTTTCTTCATTTTATCATAGATATTAGCGATACTTTTCCACAAGTTTTGTGGAGAATTGGGGGTGAAAAAAAGGATCAACGAATCCTAAATTGACCCTTTCCCTTACCTTTTCCTTTTTTAACTTTTTGAGTTGGCATCATCTTTGATGGATCCTTTGATAAACCTTCAAGTTGTTTTTCATCCATGTTCATCATTTTCTTCATCATTTTCTTTTGTGTATCGAGTGCAGTTCTTAGCTTATTTAATTCAGCAACACTCATCCCCGATCCCTTTGCAATACGCTCTCTTCTTCTAGAGGATGTATCGATTAGCTTGGGGTCTTTTCTTTCTGCTTCAGTCATCGAGTGAATTAAAACACTCATTTGTTCAAACTGTTTATCGTCAACCTGAGAAGCGGCATTTTTCAGCTGTCCCATACCGGGGATAAATCCCATGATTTTTGAGATCGAACCCATCCTTTTAATCATCTTAAATTGCTTTAATAAATCATTATAATTGAAGGTGTCTGACATCAGCTTTTCCATCATGCCTTGAGCTTCATCTTCATCAATAGATTCAGTTGCTTTTTCAATTAAGGTTAAGACATCACCCATTCCAAGAATACGAGATGCCATACGCTCTGGATGGAAGGCCTCAAAGGTATCCATTTTTTCTCCAGAGGATGCAAACTTAATTGGAATCCCTGAAACCTCTTTAATCGATAAAGCAGCACCACCACGGGTATCTCCATCTAGCTTTGTTAGGATTGCACCAGTCGCAGTTAATTGTTCATGGAAGCTTTTACAAATATTTGCAGCATCCTGACCTGTCATCGCGTCTACTGTTAAAAGTATTTCATTAGGCTTCGCAATTTCCTTGATATCGATTAATTCCTGCATCATCTTTTCATCGATATGAAGACGCCCTGCAGTATCGATAATTACAACATCATACTTTTGGTCTTTCGCGTAGCTAAGCCCTTCTTTAACAATTTGTCTCGCATCGATTAAACCCTTTTCAAAGACTTCAATTTCGATTTGCTTACCGATTGTTTTTAGCTGTTCAATTGCTGCTGGACGGTAAACGTCTGCTGCAATAAACATGACTTTTTTCTTTTCAGCTTTTCTAATATAAACCCCAAGTTTACCAATGGCAGTTGTTTTACCAGAGCCCTGTAAACCGATGGTCATAATGGTTGTTATACCATTAATGTTATAGCGAATTCCCTCTGAGTCTTCACCCATCACACGCTTTAATTCATCGTGAACAATTTTAACAACCTGCTGTCCAGGATTTAATCCTTTAAGGATTTTTTCACCGACTGCTTGCTCCTTGACATTTGCTACAAATTGCTTGACGACCTTGAAATTAACGTCAGCTTCAAGCAAAGAAAGACGCACTTCGCGCATCATTTCATCAATATCATTTTCAGTTAAAAAGCCGCGTCCCGTCAAACGGCGCATTGCCATCTGCAGTCTTGAGCTTAAGCTATTTTCTGCCATTATTCATCCAACTTTCTTAATTCCTCTAGAAGTGTTAAATCATTTGATTCGAGTATTTGATCGATTAATTCTTTTCGTTTGATTTGAAGTGTTAATAGGTGCAATTTTTCTTCATAGAAAAAAAGATGCTCTTCAGCCTTTTTTAAATGATCAAAGACTGCATTTCTACTGACAGTGTATATTTCAGATATCTCTTGAAGAGAGTAATCTTCCTTGTAGTACAGCTCAAAATAAAGAAATTGTTTTTCTGTAAGTAGCGTACCATAAAGGTCAAATAACTGATTCAGTTGTTCTTTTTTATCTAATGCTTCCATATAACTCCTTAGAAGAAATCCTTAAATAAACCATAGATATATTGTTCGATATCAAATAGGACTAGGTCATCTATTTTTTCTCCGAGACCTACATATTTGATTGGTAAATTATATAAATGTCGAATCGCTAAAACAATTCCACCCTTGGCTGTTCCATCTAGCTTCGTTAATACAATACCCGTGACATCAGTTGCATCCTTAAAAACCTCTGCTTGACGCATTCCATTTTGACCTGTAGTGGCATCAATAACGAGTAACGTTTCTTGAGGAGCATTAGGTAGCGTCTTTTGGATGACACGCTTCATTTTAGAAAGCTCATTCATTAAATTTATTTTGGTTT
>JAUSOA010000113.1 GCA_030656435.1 Acholeplasmataceae bacterium
AGTTTTATTTTTGAATCATTAATTTGCGCGATTCTTATTGTGCTTCCGCTCAAAGAGCAACTTAGTTTGGCAATAAACCTCAATCCAAGTTTAAACGCAAGCTACATTTTCAACTAAGGGGAAGTAGATTTTGGTAAATTATGAAATCGTTTTTTTAACATTATTTACCTCTATATCATCCATTTATGGTAAAATGCCTGTGGAAATCAAAAAAATAGATAAGAAATGGTGATTATATGAAAAATTTAGTAGGAGCAGCTTTGCTCGGTCAATCAGGTGGACCAACAAGTGTAATTAACTCAAGTGCAGCTGGTGTTTTCATCGAAGCTTTGAAGCAAGAAAGCATTACTGCAGTCTATGGAGCAGTCCATGGAATCAAGGGTGTTTTAAATGAAGAATTCTATGACATTGGTCAAGAAGACTTAGAGGAACTATTTTTATTAAAAAATACTCCATCCTCTGCAATCGGTAGCGTTCGATATAAGATGAAGGATCCTAAAAAGGACACTTCAGAATATGAAAGACTACTTGAAGTATTTAAAAAGTATAACATTCGTTACTTCTTTTATAACGGTGGAAATGACTCCATGGATACCTGCTATAAAATAAGCAAATTCTTTAAGAAATCAGGATATGATTGCAACGTCATGGGTGTCCCAAAGACCATTGATAATGATTTAAATGCAACAGACCATTCCCCAGGATATGCAAGTGCTGCAAAATATGTAGCAACTACGTTAATGGAGTTATATCATGACGCTACAGTTTATGATACAAAGCAAGTCACAATCGTTGAGATTATGGGAAGAAACGCAGGCTGGTTAACTGCCGCTGCTGCTCTTGCACAATATAAGGGACAAGGTCCTGATTTGATTTATTTACCAGAGGTTGCTTTTGATATCGAACAATTCTTTAGTGCTGTTGAAAAGAATTTAAAAGAAAAGGGCAAGGTTATCGTTGCCGTATCAGAGGGTATTAAGACTAAAGAAGGAAAGTATATTCCTGAAATGTTTCAGGAATTAAAAAGAGATGCGTTTGGTCATGCTCAACTTGGTGGAACAGCATCTGTTTTAGCTGAACAAATTTCAAATCGTATCGATGTTAAAGTTAGGGCGATTGAATTCTCACTTCTACAAAGATCTGCAGCACATCTTGCATCTAAGGTTGATGTTGAAGAAGCATTCAATGCTGGTAAAAAGGCTGTTCAAGCTGCTGTTCGTGGAACAACAGACAAGATGGTTGGATTTAAGAGAATATCTTCAAATCCTTATAAGATTAAATATGTATTAGTTCCATTAAAGCTTGCTGCAAATACGGAACAAAAGGTTCCTCTAGAGTGGATCTTGCCAGATGGTAAGGGCTTAACTCAGGACTATATCGATTACGCACTCCCTTTAATTCAAGGTGAGTCTAAGGCTAAGCTTGTGGATGGACTTCCAAGATTTGCTAAATTAAAGAAAATTAGAGTCGTTAAGAAATAACAATTTCAATATGAATAACAAAAGGGCCTCCGAGTTTTCGGAGGCCTTATTTTTACTCGATAATAAATGAAACAATGTATTCTTTATCTTCAATATTTGGCATAAAAAGATTTGTGATCATATATCTCATTTGATCTTCTATTAAACCGGCTTCAAAATGATAGATTGCGATCCCCATGTCTAAAGCCTGCATTACAAATGGAACTGATTGTGCATAATTCGGAGTTCTTTGCAAATATAAATGCACCATTTTATCTTGAACAACCATTCTCCAAGGTTGTTTATTGGATGCAGAAGGTCCTAATTGGACAAGCTCAAGATATTTCACATAAGGATGGTTTTCTTCTATAGGGTGTGAAAAATCATTGACGAAAAATAGTTCATCCATTGGTTTTCTACGATCTGCCTTGACAGTTAACCGAATCGCTTTTTCCATTAAAGAGATTTTTTCTATTGGATATCCAACAGGAGATATTGCAGGAATAACCTCATGTTCATTCACCTTAGATTCAAAGGCACTACGTGAAAAGGTTCCTCCAAGCCAGACAGTACCAAAATCATGCTTGGTCAGTTCAATAATGAGATGCTCAAATAAATAACCAAAATCGATGATTCCTTCAAATGAGTTGTGAATCACACCACCAAAAAATGAAGGTGCATTCTTAACAAACCCGTAGGTACCAATCCTTTTAGCCTCATCATCAAATTTCTTATCTGTACTATAATAGAAAAATCTAGCCCTATTACCAAATGGCCCTTTTCTCTTTTCAGTTTCCGATAATAGATTTTTCACTATTTCTTCTTCTTTTTTTGTTAGTGGTTTTTTTAAGTAAGTTCTAACAGATTTTCTAAGCTTAATCGCTTCAATCATCACCAATCACCTCTTTATCTTCAATTCTAATATAGCACGAAATACTTGCTCCGTCACTATTGAATACAATAATTAAATCGAAGATACCTTATTTTTTATATTTAGTATATAATGAGATAAAACAACAAAACGAGGTGCGTTATATGGCATTCCTGAATTCTTGGTGGGTTTATTTGATCATAGGTGTAATTTTTTTCTATGTTCTCTTACAATCTGTCATTTTTTTAATTAAATCAAGAAAAAAAGCATTATCGATGGGTTTCACAAAGGAGCAAATTAATAAAACCATTACTTCTTCTGTAGTGTTTAGTATTGCTCCATCATTTGCAATCCTTATCGGATTGATTGCCTTAAGCAAGGTCTTTGGTCCAATGATTGCTGGGATGAGACTTGGCACTCTTGGTGCGGTAACCTATGAGCTACCCGCAGCAATCAATGTTATTAAGGGTGTTTTTAATTTAAATATTGGTGATACGTTAACACCTGAGATTGTAATTACCGCATTATGGGTAATGACCTTAGGCTGCATACCACCACTTTTAATTATTCCATTTTTCTTTAGGAAGTACAGCAAGCGGATTAATGCTATTAAGGATAAGGATAACTCATGGAATCAAATCATGATGGATGCTTTATTTCTAGGGATGATTACCGCTTTTGTAGGATTCATTTTAGCTCCAAAGACAGTTGATGGTGAAACCTATTTCTCATTCCTTGGAGTTGTCGTCTTCTTGTCATCAGCGACATTGATTATTGTTTTTGGAATTTTGATGAAAAAATTCAAATGGGATTGGCTCAAAAACTATGCACTTCCACTATCGATGGTTGGTGCAATGGCAATCGCTATTCTATTTGCAAGCATGGGGGTAAGATAAATGAAAAGATCATATCAAGATCAACTACATTACGAAGGTAGAATTTGGATGCTTGGTGCACTTGGTTTATTCATTAGTGCTCCACTACTTATTAGTATGATTACTGGTGTATGGCCTACATTTGCTCATTTTTTACCTGGTTTTATCGCTACAGCAGTTATATTTTGGCCAGTAACAACCATTGAGGTTTTCACATTCACTCCAATGCTTGGAACAGGCTCGAGCTATTTAGCTTTCGTTACCGGAAACTTGACTAGCTTAAAGGTTCCTGCAGCACTGAATGCTCAGGATGCATTAGGTATTGAAAAGGGCACTGAGGAAGGCGATGTTATATCAACAATTGCCGTCGCATCCAGTTCAATTATTACAACACTTATTATTTTAGTAGGAGCACTTCTCATCATTCCGCTCACTCCTATTTTGGAATCAGAGGCGTTAAAGCCTGCATTTGATAATATTATTCCTGCACTATTTGGAGCGCTTGGAATTGTCTATATTATGAAAAGAGTTTTAGTAGCGATTATTCCTTTAATCTTTATGGTTATCTTCTTTGTATTCGTTCCTGGTAGTGGAGGTTTAGTCGGTATTATGGTACCTGTTGGTGTAGCTATCTCATTAATTAGTGCACGCATTTTATATAAGAAAGGAATGATTAAATAATGGAATGGTATGCATTACTATTTATACCTATTCTTCTCATTTTAATCGTCACCATTAGAACTGCCCAATTTAAGCCAAATCAATTTCCTGAAATGAAGAAGAAACATGAAATCGATGAAAAGAGAGTTGTTGAATCCTTATCAAAAATGCTTCAATTTAAAACTATTTCTAGTAATGATAAATCAAAGGAAGATGAAGAGGAGTTCAAGAATTTTAGAGACTTTATCAAGATGCGTTATCCACTAATTGTTGAGCATGCAGAATATAGTGAACATGAGCGTGGAATGCTGTTTAAAATTAAAGGAACTTCAAGTGAATTCCCTGTAGTCCTCATGTCACATTATGACGTAGTTCCAGTCAATGGTGAGTGGGTGAATGACCCATTTTCTGGACTGATTTCTGATACCACGGTTTATGGTAGAGGAGCACTTGATACGAAGAGCAGTTTAAATGCAGTAATGGAATCTGTAGAGTTTGTATTGGGTAAAGAAAAAGTTTTTAAGAATGACCTTTATTTGGCCTTCTCAGGCGATGAAGAGATTTCAGGACCTTCAGCAAAAGCAATCGTTCAACACTTGAAGGATTGTGGAGTTGTACCCTATATGGTATTAGATGAAGGTGGAGCAATCGTCTCAAAAATGTTTCCGGGAGTGAAGGAAAAAGCGGCAGTCATCGGCATTGCTGAAAAAGGATATTTAGATATCACATTGACTGCTATTTCAAGAGGTGGTCACGCTTCAACCCCACCGAAGAATACCCCATTAACTGATTTATCAGAGGCTGTTACCAAGCTAAACCATAGTAGAGCATTTAAGCTCAAAATGACAGTTCCTGTAAGGTATTTATTTAACTCATTAGCTCCACATTCAAAGAGTCTTCCGATTAAAATATTGTTTGCTAATTTATGGTTGTTCATGCCTTTAGTTAAACTGATTGCGAAAAAGAATGGTGGGGAGTTTCTATCCATGTTTAGAACAACTCAAGCATTCACTCAAGCAAGTGGAAGTGAAGCGAGTAACGTGCTTCCATCAAAAGCAACCATCGGTGTCAATTACAGATTAAGACCATTTGAGACAAGTGAAGATGTTGTAAGAATTATTAAGAAAATTATTAAGAATCCAAATATAGAAGTATCAATCACCTCTGTTTCTGAAGCGACCTCTGTAAGTGATGTAGATGAGGCATTTAGAATGGTCCAAAGAGCAATCAATCAAGTGTGGACTGATGTGTTAGTCGCACCTTACTTAATGGTGGCTACAACAGATTCTAGAAACTATCATGAAATATGTGAGCATGTTTATAAGTTCTCACCAATGGATGTATCAAAGGCAGATCTTGCAAAGATTCATGGAATCGATGAAGATATTTCGATTGAAAATGTAGTGAACGGTGTTAATTTTTATATTAATTTATTAGAACAACTTTAATAGTTAAAAAGCCAGTAAAAAACCGCTAAGGACAAATCTCCTTAGCGGTTTTCTTTTTTTAAAACTATTCTATTTGACTAAAGTGCATCGATAGCTTGAATTATGGAAGTTCTCTTTAATCTTAATCTATTGTTCATGATGTCTAGAACATAATAATCATCTGCTGGTCCTGGATAAGTAATTGGATCAAGTAATACGAATGCATCATAAACATCATTGTTTGGATCTACTGTCTTAGAAATGATGTAATAAATAATTGTGTTAGGTCCATCATCAACAGCTTCAACTAAATCGTCTCTTTGTTGAGCATCTAATGTCTTAAGTCCCGCAACAGTTATATCAGAAGCAATTGTCATAATGCTTGTTACGCCTAAGATATTCATTGAGTCAACAACATGTTGCATTTCAGCTATCTTAATATCACTATTAACAGCTAGAGGATCGTAGTTGTCATCACCAAGAATTGCATAAGATTCATCTGTATCTATATTGGCTGCAATAATACCAGCTGAGATTAATCTATAAACAATTAGCTTATCAATATCAATTAAGTCTTGTAATACTGTTGCTGTTAATAATGTGTTGTCGATTGGTGTTAAATCAAGTAATGTTGCTGAATCATCGCCACCATTAAGAACTAGCATTGCATCAATGACACCTTGAACTTCTACTGCTAGTAAGTCTAAGCTGCTACCAACCATATAGGCTGTACTTGGAATATCAAGAGCTGCGATAATCGCATCTGATAATATTCTATGAACAATCACTGAATCAAATTCATCATCAACTGGATCAGTTCCTAAACCAACATAATGTAGGTTTTGAAGTTGAGCGATTGTTACACCTTGTGCATCAATTGCAACTGATAGGTCGGTAATGTTCATGATTTCCATAGCCTTCACTAATGCGTACATTTCAGAAACCTTAATATCAGATCCGATTGCATTTGGATCATAGTTTGGATCTCCGAGTTCTGCATGTGATTCATCAGTATCAAGTGTTGCAGTAATAATACCGCTCGCTATCATTCTATGAATAATTAATGTATCAATATCAAGTAAATCCTTAATAAGTGCTGGAGTTAATACGCTATTTGCTACTGGTGTTAAGCTTGCTAATGTTTGTTGATCATCGCCACCGCTTAAGAGTAACATCGCATCAATTACACCTTGGATTTCATCACGAGTGCCATCAATGAATAGGTCCGCTGTGCTACCCACCATAAATGCATTGGTTGGGATTGTAAGGGATGCACTAATTGCATTCGATAACAATCTATGAACGATTGTAGAATCTAGATCATCTAAACCAGCATCTCTTAAACCAACGTTATGTAGATCCTGGAGATTTGCTATGGTTGTATTTTCTGCTGCGATTGGTGTTCCAAGATTAACAATACCCATAATTTCCATTGCATCTACTAATGCTCTCATTTCAAATACCTTTAGATCTGCACCAGGTAGGTCTGCATCATAATTCACATCACCAAGAATGGCAAGCGATTCATCAGTATGCAAGTTTTGATCAATAATTCCTGTTGCTATTAATCTATAGATAATGAGTGATTCTAAATCGAGTAAATCGTCAATTGCTACTGGAGTGAGTACAGTAGTGTCGACTGGAGTTAAGCCATTTAATGTTTCTGTATCATCATTTCCACTAAGTATTAGTAGAGAACCGATAACACCTTGAATTTCTTCAGGTTTAAGATCGAGTGTTGATCCAACCATATAAGCACCACTTGGAATCGTGAGTGCACCAATGATTGCTTCAGAAAGTAATCTATGAACGATTACAGATTGGTGTGTATCTAGAACTGGATCAATACCTAAACCGACATAATGTAGATTTTGTAGCTGTGCGATTGTTGTATCTTCAACGACGATTGGAGTACCTAAATTAACGATACCCATCACACGCATTGCTTCTACAAGTCCATACATTTCGGAAATCTTTAAATCATCGCCGATAGCGAGTGAATCATAGTTATCATCGCCAAGTTCTGCTAAGGATTCATCAGTGTGTAGGTTTTGATCAATGATTCCAGAAGCTACCATTCTATAAATGATTAATGAGTCTAAGTCTAATAAGTCTTCAATTGCGTCTGGAGTTAATACTGTTGTATCTACTGGAGTTAAATCATTTAGTGTCTTGGTATCATCATTTCCACTCAGTACGAGTAGAGATCCGATAACACCTTGAATTTCTTCAGGTTTAAGATCGAGTGTTGATCCAACCATATAAGCACCACTTGGAATCGTGAGTG
>JAUSOA010000116.1 GCA_030656435.1 Acholeplasmataceae bacterium
CTTGAGTCCAAGTCTACTGTGATTTCATATTTTTTAAGGATTTATAGAAAAATAACTCGAAAAATCAAAAATAAAAAGCCGATTCTGAATTTCAGTTATGTACTGAAGTTTCAAAACTAGCTTTTATCAACAGTCTGAAAAACCAATCGAATGTGATTGGTTTTTTACTTTATGAGTCCAATATCTTTTCTGTAAAAAAGATTATCACAAGATATGTTATCTATAGTTTGATAAGCCTTTTGTCTTGCCTCATCGTGATCTTTACCTAATGATACTGCAATTAAAACCCTACCTCCAAAGGTTACATATTTGTTATCTATATATTTCGTCCCCATGTGAAAAATTGTTGAATGTTCTTGCCCTATTTCAATTGGAAATCCCTTTTCATAATGAAGAGGGTATCCTTTACTCGCCATTACAACACCTACACATGCTCTTTGATCAAATAATAGTGTTTTTGGTTTATGTTCTAATATGGATTCAATAACTTCAAGGATATCGTCTTTTAGTCTTGGTAATAGGACTTCAGCCTCTGGATCTCCAAGTCTTGCATTAAACTCAATGACCTTGACGCCATCCTTTGTCAGCATTAGACCTCCATAGAGAAAACCTTTAAATAATCTTTTTTCTTTTTCTAATCCATAAAGCATGGGTTTCATTACTTTTTCGATTGCTTCATCAATTGCTTCCTTTGAAATGGATGGAACTGGACTATATGAACCCATCCCTCCTGTATTAGGACCTTGATGGTTATCAAATGCTCTTTTATAGTCTTGTGCGATCTCAAAGGGATATAAAGTTTCTCCATTTGCAAATGCAATTAATGAGAATTCAATGCCTTCTAAATATTCTTCAATCACAACACAGGGATTCGTTTCAAGAAATAAGACCGATGATTCAAATGCTTCATGGAAATCCTTGGCAATGACAACACCCTTGCCTGCAGCTAGTCCATCTGCTTTAATAACAATTGGATATTTTGAATGAATTAACACTTGCTTTGCTTCTTCAAATGTTTTCACCTTGTGATAAAAAGCAGTTGGAATATTATACTTTTCCATCATCGATTTGGCAAATGCCTTAGAACCTTCGATTTCAGCAGCTTTTTTTGTTGGACCAAAAACCTTAAGTCCTTTTTCCTCCATCATGTCAACTAGTCCATCGCATAAAGGCTTTTCGCTACCAATAATGGTTAAATCTATTTTATTATCGATAGCAAAGGATATAATGGATGGATAATCACCCATTGCTATATCTATCGTCTGTGCAACATCCCTCATACCATCATTTCCCGGGATCACATAGATTTTATTTGCATGCTTACTTTGTCTAATTTTCCAGGCAAGTGCATGCTCTCTACCACCTTGTCCGACAATTAAGATATCCATTAGTGCTTGAAGTGTCTGGTCTTGACGAAGACCATCGCAATCCCATGTTGATTGCACATGTCAATGGATTCCTTATCCTTAATACTTCCACCTGGTTGAATGATTGCTTTTATATTTGCATTTGCAGCTAAAAGAACTGTATCTGACATTGGAAAGAAGGCATCAGATGCCATATATGCATGATCAGCTTTAATTCCAGCTTGTTCTAATGCAATTTTTGCCGCACCCACTCGATTCATCTGACCAGCACCAATACCAATGGTCATATGATCTTTGGCAATTACAATTGCATTTGATTTCACATGCTTGACAGCTTTATATGCAAATAAAAGCTCATTTAAATCCTCTTCACTTGGTTTTATCTCTGTTACATATTCAATGGTTTCATAAAGTAGATCATCTTCACTTTGCATTAATATTCGACCTTCAACACTTTTCAT
>JAUSOA010000121.1 GCA_030656435.1 Acholeplasmataceae bacterium
CTTCTAATTTTGAAGGTTTACCCATGGGTCCAGCAAAGTCTATTAAATAATCCCCGGTTTCCAAAAGATCTAATTTTTGAGTGGTGCTGCCAACAACTTGAAAAATAATGGAAATGGTTCCATTATTTATGTTCGATTCAGCAATTGTTAAGGGTATTCTTTCTCCATTTTCTTCTACTCTAAGCATAACAAATTGCCCCGGTTTTGCATGTCTAACGACATCTGGGGCTTTGATTGTTAGTTTGGATACAGTTGGAGTCAATTTGATTTTCTCTGTAATTAAAAACATGGCTATTCTCCTAAAATCTTCATGGTTATATTATACCATGCAAAAAGAGCACTCTTCACATGTTTTTTGGATTTTAAAGATAAAAAAAATGGAAGTATTTAGCTTCCATTGTTGATTTCTTGGATTCCTTTTTCGGAGAGAGTATAGCTACCTCGCTCAATCCGGTGAAACCATCCATAATAATTTTTTTGGAGGATTGATGATACATTGGGATTAGTCGTTAGAATCTTAATTTCTTTTGGCGAAATCCCTGGATGTGCATGAAGTACTTTAAGAATTTCTAGAGCTTGTTCTCGATAAAAAGTCATCTTTTTACCCCTCATACCACCAAGATTTTTGTTGCTGCTTCTATTTTTGAATTCGCTTAACAACTTATTTTTAGTTTTCTTGTTTTTATTTCTACTTTGATTTAAATCATAGTCCTTTGCATCTAATGAAATCTCGACACCTTGCTTAGAGATGACCATTAAGCCAATAGAAAGTCTTCTTAGAAGAAGATGAAATGATCTTATATTATTTTGATGACTGACTGTTGCGCTTTTGGGTATAGCAATATAAACTATATCTGCTATTTTCTGTCTTTCGATTGCTTGATAAATTAGTTTGAGTGTAATAGAAGTTTTGAGTTCTATAGCAACTACTTCCTCATCTTTTACAGCTAAAATATCAATTGCACCAATTTCTCCTTTGACTTGATATCCTTGATTTTCTAAAAGTTCTTTAATGGGTAAGAATAATTCAGTTTCTAGCATGTCACACCTCTATTTTGTTTGATCATATTCTGCTTTTTTCTTTTCCCAGTATGCTTTATCCTCATCAGTGATTCTTCTCTTTACCTTACATGGATTTCCGAAGGCTATCACATCACTTGGAATATCTTTTGTAACCACAGAACCAGAGCCAATAACCACTCTGTCTCCTATGGTAACACCTGGATTGATCACTACATTCCCGCCAATCCACGTATCGTTACCGATAACAACTTTAGTACCAAATTCGAGTTGCGTTCTTCTTACATCAGGATCAATTGGATGACCTGCAGTAAAAATGGAAACTCTTGGTCCAAACATAACATTATCCTTGATAATAATTTGATTGACATCCAAAAATATACAGTCATGATTTGCATAGAAATTTTTGCCGATGCTAATATTTTTTCCGTAGTCAAAATAAATTGGTGGTTGTATCTTAAAGAATTCTTCAGTGGATTTAAAAATGAATCGAATGAGCTCCATCCGAGAGGAGTCATCAAGCTCATTGGTTTGATTGTATAAATACATCACTCTTTTAGCTTCATTAGCCATTTGACTCAATTCTTCATCATGAGCCATGTAAAGCTTTCCTTCAAGCATCTTATTTTTTTCACTCATTGGTTTTTCCTCTTTGTTCATTCTAGTTATATTATACATTTCTATCTGATATAGACCAAGTATTCAAAAGAAAAAGGCAAAAGAAAAAGGTTTAGAATTACTCTAAACCCGTATATTTAACCTATAACCGTTTGGTATGGCCAATCGATAATTCCACCCATATCATAGACATGATGATAGCCAAGATGCTTCATTACTTGTCTTGCATATATGCTTCTTACTCCACTTCTACAGTAAATAATATAGATTAATTCTTTATTTGGATATAAATGTAATATAGAAGCCATAATATCAGTAACCGGTAGTAAAATTGCATTTTCTATGTGTTCGTCTAAATATTCTTCTTTTGTTCTGACATCGAGTAGTATAATCGATTGATCGTGGTCCATCATATCCTTACCATCAACTGCACTTAACACGTAGTGATCACTTACCAAAGCTTTTTTATCACACATCAAAAACACCCACTTTTTTTATATTCTACAGCATCATCATATTACTTTCTTACTTATCTATTAAAAAATTCAATACAAGTGTACTGAATTTATTTTTTATAAATGGTGAAGTTAGTAGGGATTGAACCTACGACCCCTTCCACGTCAAGGAAGTGCTCTCCCGCTGAGCTATAACTCCGACCAATTTCTATTATACATACTTTTAAGCATATAATCAACGATTATATTATTTTGCTAATTTTCGCCATGGACTGACATATCCACCGGATACAATAGATACCTCATTGGCAACAATGACTGCCTTACTATTAATACTTTCAATTAACGTAATAATTGACTGCTTATTTTTTCTATTAGCAAAGATCATCAAGACAACACGATCCGAATCCTTACCATGTGCATCAAGACTTGTTACACCATGACCGGATTGACGAAGCACTGAAATGATATCTACTGACGATTCCTTGCTAGTGATTACGTGGATCAAAATCTTACCAACTGCGACCTTATTTTCAATGATTGAACCGATATAAACACCGATTGCAAAGCCTAGTGCATAGATGATACCTTTGAGTGGTGCATTGGTCATACCCATGATTACAGTTGATGCTACAAATATCCATAAAAGGACTTCAAAAAAAGCCAAAATACTTCCTGGTTTTTTATATCCTTTGCTGATTAAAATGATACGCATGGTTCCAATTGCTACTTCAATGATCTTAGAAAAGAAAATTAAAGCGAGTTCCCAAAGCGGTACAGATGTTAAGAAATTCCAAATTGATTCAAGCATGTTTGATCACCTCATATATTATATCACTTAGATCTATAAATACAAGGAATAATCTTATGATTTTTTAAATCCAACACATGACCATTCTTGATCTAAACTGATATTCGCGTTTGGGATTAACCCATCTTCTTTTGCGAAGATAAAAAATGAATCTCTATTGATATCATATTTCACTTTATTGGTTGATTTTTTATATGAAATCCATAATCTTGCATCGAAATCCATGATGGATAGAGCTTCATTAATTCTTTCCTTATATTCCTTTTCTGATTCAACAAAAAGATGAATGAATTTAGGTTTTTTTAAACTTGTAAAATCTACATAGTCTTGATTTTTCACCATCTCTTGATAAGCTAAAGGAGCATAGAAAAAAACACCCGGTGTACCTGGTTTCACTCTCATTTTCTTAAAAACCAATGCATCCATAATAAAAACCTCCACTGTTTTCATTTTAGCATGAAATCAGTGGAATGTTTATTTTACAAGCTTTGTTTTAATGCTTATAGGTTAGTGTTTTCTCAGGATAAAAGAATTTAGTGATTGCACCAATTGCTGTTGCAGCCTCACCAAGTGCTGTAACAATCATTCTGAGCTTCCCTTCATAAAATACACTATTGCCAACTGCATAAATACCATTTCTAGAGGTCTGCATGTTTGGTGATACCATAATGGAGTTATCCTTAACATCGACTAGCCATTGATCCATCTTAGATTTTACAGGACTTACACCATAAAAGACTAAAATTGCATCTGTTTTTATGGCTACTAATTCTTTAGTTTCTATATGTTCTAAAATGAGCTCACTAGCTGTAAAATCTCCAGTAACATCCTTAGCTACATAAGGAGTCATCACGTTTAGTTTTTTTCTCGCATGTTCGACATTGTGTTGATGCGCTCTAAAATCGTGTCTTCTATGAACAAGAGTCACCGATTTTGCAATACCAACTAAAGTTAGTGCCCAGTCAACCGCAGAATCACCACCACCAAGGACAACTACATCTTTATCCTTAAGTATGCTAGTGTCCTTAATAAAATAATGGACATTAATCATTTTTTCAGCCTTAGGTATTTCGAGTTTTTTAGGTTGAAACATCCCACCGCCATTCGCGAGCAAAATTGTTTTCGTTCTAAAGATGCCTTGGTTGGTGTGAAGAATGTAAAAATGTTCATGTTCTTCTACGCCTGTTGCTTGTGTATTCATATAAAGAGGAACTTCATCTTCATATTCCTTGTACTGCAAGTAAAGGTTATTAGCGAGATCATTCGCATTAATTCTAGCAAATCCAGGCATGTCATAAATGGTTTTCTCACGATATAAAGTTAATTGTCCACCGTATTCACTTGAGGATTCAATAATTGCTGCTTTTATTTTATTCATTGCTGCACAAGTTGCTGCATATAAGCCAGCAGGACCTGCGCCAATGATGATTAAATCATACATTACACATACACCTATTCTTTCTTTGATAGTGATAAGAGTTTACCATATTTGGAGATAAAAGTCGAGATACTTTGATGTTCAAAAAGAATAGAAAGTGTTTTCATCAGCGCTTATTTATAGTCAATACGATTAACAGCTCAAATTAGTAAAAAAAGACCTTTCGGCCTTCTTATGTTCCTCTTAACCCTGGGTTTGCTTCATAGTAATTGAGTTGACTTTGAATATCATTGATCTTCGCATTAAAATACCATGAAGTATTTCTCAATCCAAAGCGTTTACTCATCATTGCACTTGAGACATCATCGTCATAAAGTGATTTTTGCATCTGAAATAATGTATTGAATCTTTCATGTGAAAATAGATTTTTTTCTTGGTCAATCAATTCTCTTAAGTATCCTTCATATTCAAGTTGGTATTCTGAAATTTTTAGAATCTTATCCACTAGAGGATGTGGGTAATTTTCAATATTTAGCATAGAGCCATTCAAGTTACCCCACTTATAAATATCGGCACCAACTGTCCAGTTAGAAAATACTTGTGCACCATCCCAGCCTTGACCAAGACCGTGATCATAATCATATGGAATCATCATCCATTTTCTGGTTGCACTATTTTGATAAAGATAGTAATTGTTTCCCATCGCTCTATAGTCATCAGGGTTACCTAATAGCACTCCAACAGCAAGATACTTTAAAAACATGGATACATCAAAATTAGCTTCTATATATTGTTTAAAATTGGTTCCATTTCTTTGATTGATTTCTTTTATAAAGTTGATCAATTCAGTGTGATCATTAATCTTTTTATTCGTTTTCAAATCATATGCAGGTCTATAGTTAATTGAAGTATCCTTGATTCCAATCGCATTCACATGGTAGCCAGCACCTAGATTTGCTGGACCAAATTGCTGCCATAAAGATTTATATAAATTCCCTTCAGCCTCCACCTTATCAAGTCTTTTTTGGATAAAAAGATTATCAATTGGCTCAAAAATCGTATAAATTCCATAGAAATGAGTCGTTTCTCCAATTTGAATATAAAATTTTGCAAGGGTCGTCTTTGCTGCAAATACTCCCATATCATTAAATAAGTCCATAGAGTACTTTTCTGTTAAGTAAGTATCATCATGATTTCTATTGAATTTCATATCGAGCTCTTCAACATCAAATACTCTTCTCTTTGAATTAGAAGGATTAAAATCAGCATTAAATTTGATTTTGAAGTGTGAAAGATTTGGTGAACCATCGTCATTTTGGATTCTTACTCGAGATAGATTTCCTCTAGTTCTAAAACCAATGTCTGTAATATGAACATTTCCTATTGAATCTGTGTAGATAACATCAGCCTTTGCATAAAAATCAGTTCTATAATTTCCAAATTGACTATGATAATTTCTCATTTCAAGATCTAGGTTATCCCATTCATCTTCTGTGATGACAATTGTAAAGGATTTTTCAACCTCATCATTAAATAATCTATCAAAATCGACTGGTATAGCTATCGGTAAATCAACTGGTGGAGCACC
>JAUSOA010000130.1 GCA_030656435.1 Acholeplasmataceae bacterium
AATTGATAATCATATTACAAGTTTTTTAACTAATGATAATCTTGATTTGGTCACACATATCGAAAAATCGATTGAAGATATCGTGTTAAGTGAGATTGAAGATATTGATGTTATTTTTCATATGGCATCAGTTGCGAGTCCTCTAGTTTATAAAAACGATTTTCGAAATGTATACAATCCCAATGTTAAAGGCACAGAAAAGTTGATAGAACTAGCCAAGAGAGATTCATCTAGATTGATTTTTACCTCTACCAGCGAGGTTTATGGAATGCTAGATGATGATATAACCCAAGGGACAGGAATTTCAGAAGACAGTATATCAATTTCTCATCTTTTGACTGAACGTAGTATTTATCCAACATCCAAAAAAATGGGAGAAGAGCTTGTCAAGAATTATATTAATCAAGGCGGAGACGCTGTTATCCTACGTCTCTTTAATGTCTATGGTCCTGAAATGGACGTTAGAAACAATGGATATGGAAGAGTTATTCCGAATTTTATCAATGCAATCAGACAAAATAAAGAAATAAAGATTTTTGGCGATGGGAAACAAGTTAGAAGTTTTATATGGATTGACGACATCATCGAAGCATTAGAATTGCTCATGGATGTTTCCAATATGCCACATGTAATAAACATTGGCAACTCTGAACCCATCTCAATTTATGAGCTTGCAGAGATGATTTTTAAGTTAGATGGTAAGAGGGTGGCTGTTAGGTATATAGCTAAGGATCCAGATGACCCCATATGGAGAAAGCCTAATATAAATATAATTAGATCACTTGTCAACTGGGTACCTAGGACATCATTAAAAGAAGGACTTTCTATCATTTTAAAGGAGCAAAAAAATGAATAGTTATCCAAGAACACTGTTTTATTTGATTGATCTACTGTGTAATGAAAAATGTAGCAAATGTGGACATTGGAAATATAAGAGCCAAAAATCTGTTAATGATTCAAATCTTCTCATCTCTTTTATAAATGATATTGACGATTTAAAAGAGTTAGTGTTTGTCGGTGGAGAACCACTAGTTCACAAAGATTTTATTTTGGAGATTATTAAGGGGGTTTCACCAGATATAAAGTCTACTATTATTACGAATGGGGTATTAGCGGATAAAGATTTTATTAAGTCATTAATTAATACAAATACACATATAGTATTTTCAATTGATACACTGGATAAAGAATTTTGGAAATATGTTAGAGGGCAGAATACATATGATCGTGTATTTCAAAACTTTAATTTTGCAGTTAATAGCCTAAAACCTACTCAATTAAGTGTGCAATCTGTGCTTGCGCTAGAGACAATTAAACATGTTGAGGAAGTGGGAAAACGGTTAGTATCACTTGGCATTTATCACAGCGTACAAGACTATGTTTCCGATGGTTTTGGAGGATCTTGGACCGAACTTAAAAACAAAAGAATAGATTCACATGCAAAGTGCCAGGCACATAAATACAACATGTCGATTATGCCAAATGGAGACATTTTTACTTGCTTTCAACAACCAATGATTGCAAACTGCGATAGACCACTTGGAAATATCAAAATCGATTCATTTTCATCCATAATTAATACAGAATATTTTCATCAAGTGATTGAAAGTATGAAAACGTGCGATTTGCCCTGTAAAGTATTAAAGTGCAATATCGAATAAAGGAGATTTTTAATGGAGCAACTACGAGAATTAATTATTGAATTAAGTCAAAATTGCAATCTAGATTGTATCATGTGTGGATTTGGAAAGACGCACAACTCTCCAAATAAATTTCTAAGCTTTGATGATTTTGTCACTTTATACGACAAATTAGGAAATTCCACTGAAAAGATTAGATTAAATGGTAGAGGAGAAAGTACTATTCACCCGGACTTTAAGAAAATTGTAAAGTATATAGGATTTAATAATAAAATGTCCTTGTTCACAAATGGGAATTATATGGACCCAGAAATTAACGAGTTGTTTATCAACTTTGATATGGAACTTTACTTTTCAATGGATAGCCCAAATCCAGAAAAACTAGAGAAAATTCGAAGAGGAGTAAGTTTTAATAGATTGGATCACAATATACAATCTATGTCTCTTAAAAAACCCCGACCATTCATTATATTCACACTGCAAGAATGCAACATCGATGATATTAATACAATGGCACAATATGCAATTATCAATCAATGCAATTTGATTTATAATGTGCTTAGAAGAGATGAAGGAATTGAAATATTTCAAAATTTAGTGCAATTCAATAAGTTGAATATTATGAACGATTTTGACAAAGTTGAGAAATTATTTTCAGGAACCAATTTGAATGTATATATACCTGATCAAGTGTCTGGAATTGATATTAGAACGAGTAAAAATAGCATATCTTGTGGCTCACTTGAATTTTGTCCAAATATCAATAAAGAATTATGCGTTTTATATAACGGTGATGTAACACCATGTAATATGTTTAATCCATATGTATATGGAAACATTAAAGTTAATGATATTGATTTCATATTAAAAGGTGAACAAAAAAAGTGGTTCGATAGTAACCACAAGAAAAACTATTACTGCAAAAATTGTCAGTGCTTAGTGAGGTAAAAAAATATGAGTTTTATTATTAATGTTATGGAAAATGACACATTGAAGTATTGGAAAAGAAGATTAAATAGAAAGTGGTATCAAATGCCTTTTCTTATGTCAAAAAACACTGAGATTGAAGCTTTTATGAGTGAATATGAAAAACCAGTACCTTACATTTGTGATGGGATAACAAGTTTTGAATTGTCCTCTAAAGAAAATACAGTTTCATCGCTCTCAAAAATAGCAATCATAGTTCCAATTTATGTATCCAATCTAATGGGGAAGAATCAAGTTGAAAGATTAATTAAATCAATCCAAAAACAAGAAAGATTAGCAGACAGTGTGTTTCTAGTTGACGATTGTTCTCCTTTTGAATATGAAACGTTTGGATATCAAGTTTTTAAAATGAATCAGAATGGAGGCCCCGCTAAAGCTAGAAACTATGGGATAGATTTAGCTAAAGAATCTGGTGTAGATGTTATAGCATTTACTGATTCTGATGTGGTATTACCTTCAAATTGGATTTCATCAATTATTGATACCTTTATAAATAACCGATTTATGCAAGCTATTTCCGGAATAACTATATCCTATGGAAAAACTTGGTATGATTTGTATCATAATGTGAATGGAACTTTAAACGGAAGAAAGTTTAAAGACTCGAAACAACTATTGTATGGACCGACTTGTAATTTTGCTATTGAAACGAAAGCTCTTGATGAACAATATTTCTCCATAGACTTTCCATTAGCAGCTAGTGAAGATATAGAATTTTGTTATAAATTTCTTGAAAGAGGGAACAATATTGGCCACGGATCCGATGTCATTGTTTATCATGATTTTGGATACAAACCTTTTGCTATGCGAAAGAATAAAAAAAGTTTTATTAAGGTTTTCAAAAAATATGCAAAAGGTGAAAAGATACTTTTAAAGAAGATTCCACAATATTATTATTTCCTAAATCAAACAATTGAGATTTCTAATTGTTTGAAGTGATTCGATTGTATAATATCAATATATTCACTCATTAATTTGATACAAAAATGCTAGTCAACAAATGGTTTCAAATCACCTTCGTAAATTTAAAGAAAAAATATTACAGGTATGATTTAATGGGAGGTTAAGTATTTGGCAGAAAAAAAGAAACATCATTTTGTTCCCCGAATGCTTTTAAAAAATTTTTCTGACTCTCGGAAGAAGTTATTTATGTATGAGAGAGAAAAGAACAAATTTCAAAAAGATATTCCGTATTTAAGCCAATGCCAAAAAGATAATTTTTACGGAAAGACTCATGAGATTGAGGATTTTTTAAGCAAGATAGAGCACATTACTGAGACAATCATAAGGAATGTCATTATTGCAAAAGATAGCGAAAGCATTCTTGATATTAATGAATATAGAATACTTAGCATATTTGTAATATCACAATATTTAAGAACTCGCGGCCATCTTGAGAGAACTGTAGATTCATTGGAAGATTTTAAACACAGGTCAAAGGATATTATTTCACAGTTTTATCAAGCATATGAGTCTAATGAAACTGTTGATGAAGCACTTGAAAGACTATTACCAAGTATAGATTTTAGCGATATCGCAGGCAGCAATGTCTCAATCGCTTTTGGTAATTATTCGTCATATTCAGATTTAGCTGTTTTGTTGGTGAATAATAAAACAAACATAAATTTTATTATTTCAAATGACCCAGTGATTGCAAAAAACTATTATTACCCTAAAAATGGATATGGCTTGAATTCTGTTGGTGTCTTTTATTTTTTACCAATTGATACAAAAACAGCAGTTCTTTTAATCGATGAGGTTGCATATTTTAAACCAGGCACTATATCGCCATATATCAATTTAATTGATGAAAGTGACATCATTAAATTAAATACTTGGCAATTTTCAAAATCCAATCTACTTTACTCATTTGATGAGACTTCTTTGAGAAATACTATTAATAGAAACTTGGAATATATCAAGAATAACGCTCAGTATGTGAGAAGACGCTTAAGATTAGATCTTTCTAGAGAAAAACCATACTTATCTATAGAAGAAATAAATAAACTTGTTGAAGTAAAAATGCAGGATACTAACTTATTTAATGAAACAATATTAGATGTTGTTGAAGAGGATAATATTCCCTCGTTTCTACACATCTATGAAGAAATACGAAAAAAGGGAAGAAATCTATATTTTGGGATTCCATTAAGAAAAGATATTTAAACTCCCGAATAGATTCACACCATTTGTATATTCACATTATTATTTGATTGAAAAGGAGGTATGAATAATGGCAGAAAAAGAAAATAATCATTATGTTCCAAGACTAATATTACGAAAATTTGATGAGAGAGTATCGATTTATAATATAGAGTCCTGCGAGCTGAAGCTAAATCAAAAGCTAGAAAAAGTCTTTGCATCTAAAAAGCTCTACACAGAAGAAATCGAAACGATGTTCAGTGACAAGGTTGAAAATGAGTTTGCTAGAGTCTTGAACAATAAAATATTAAGTGCTGAAGATGAGTGTATTCTAACAAGAAAAGAAGTTAATTTGATTAAGAAATTTCTTGTATTAGCAATGTTGAGAACAATGGAATCAGAGTATTTTACTCAAACTAAAGCAAATAAGAGTCGAGAGACAGTCAAAATAAACTATAAGTTTGTTGAGAAACCTGAGATTAGTTCTCTATCGTCATTCGAATACTGGATGCAGACATTAAAATGTATTTTAGAATCCAGGTCACCATTTGACGTTCAAAAGAATGACAATGCTACAGCAATTGCTGTTTATTGGTCTAATGTTTTTATGTCTGGATATATAGCAATTTGGGATAGTGCTGAATCAAACGAAGATTTTGTCATTATGGACCAAGGAATGACTTCAGAACATGAAAAAACTAGATTTCTACCACCTTTCAACAATGATATGATAAAACGTGGTTATTTGATTGAAAAGACCTTTAATTCGAAAAATCCTACATCCACTATGGAGACCAATCTTTGGTTAAAGTATACACAGTTGGCACTTGCGAATGATGGGTTCAGTGAAAACATGTATTTATTC
This sequence comes from Acholeplasmataceae bacterium, assembly GCA_030656435.1. Classification (GTDB taxonomy): domain Bacteria; phylum Bacillota_I; class Bacilli_A; order Acholeplasmatales; family Acholeplasmataceae; genus Peloplasma. Next base: position 5,635 of record JAUSOA010000130.1, read on the forward strand.
ACTATATCAAAAAATAGGATGATAGCATTTATCAATCCATTCTTTAGACTATATGATACTGAAGATTGGAAAGATTATGATACCCCCGAAATACCAGATATTTGGACTACATCATTTCAAGATATTCGACTATTTCAAAAGAATAAAAACGAGTATATTGATCCTATTAAGAGCAAGTCAGGAATCCATAATGATGAGGATACGTTCATCTATCAAGTACATAGTATGAATCTAGATGATGTCATTTATGTGAATTGTTTGGTTTTAGACAGAGTTCAGAAATTTTTGGGTTTTTCCGAATCGAGTGGAATTCGGCGAAGTTTAATAACGTATTCATGTATACCTAGAGCACTTAATAATTATAGTTCCTTACTTGTTCACTTAACCAGTCTTGGATATGAGGTGAGCAAAACTAAAAGAACACATGATTTAGCCACTAAGTTTTCTATTAACAATGTCAATTTCACTGAATCTGAGAAGAAGTATATAAAAAATTATCTAGAACTAAAATCCTTATCTGAAAAACTAAAAAATAGAGATAATTGATTTATTCGCGATATATCACCAAATTTGGTGTTTTGCAAAATAATTAAATATAATAGTAACTTATATGATAATGAAATTGAATCTCAATGAATAAGGGGAATATAAAAATGGAATTTAGATTAACTTCGCTACAGGAAAAAGTATTAAGATTATGTTCTCAACAAGAAATTGATGTTGATATGCTTCTAAACGAAATAAAAGATAGTGTAACTTTAATCAATTATAACGAAGTAAATGATTTATTTAATGAAGGGCTGCTTGAGTCAGTAAATGGTATGTTTGTTGGGAATCAGATATATCCCAAAGATGAAAACTATTTGACTAAGAAGTATGGAGGTGACATAGACATCGTTATTATACTTCATTTTTTAACACGTATGGGTGGAACTCAATTTTTTAGAGCTTCTACCAAAGCTAAGAGTTCGCTAATATCTCATGATGAAAAGATGGAGCAAACCAATCGAGAAATTCGAGCAGAAATTCGAGATGAAGAAAGACTAGAGAACGAGAAAGAAACCTATAAACTTACAAAACGGAGTGTTTTACAAACTAGTTTGAACATAACTTTAACAGTAATTGGGTTGTTGCTAGGTTATTACGAAGTCATAAATCTTAGCGTAATTATATTCGTTATCCTTATATTGAATATTATTATTTTACTGAGCCTCTATATAAAGAGGGATAGTAGATAATGAAAAACTCATATATTAATCATAGTAGTACTTTGTTTTCATTTTGTTTTTATCTCAATATTAATCTTATAATTAACAGTATCAAAAATTTACATAAGAAATGAATTCATTTATCATTGTCAATAGCGTTTTGAAAATGTATTAAAATGACGGTTTGAAAATGTCTTTTTATGGCGGTCTTAAATGTTAAGAAGATGTTTCATCATTCATGGTTTTTGACGCGCGCTCGTTTGAATCGATTTTCCCTTTAAGCCTGTAAGACTTTCCTGTAATCTTGATGATCGTCGAATGGTGAACCAGGCGATCAAGAATGGCAGCTGCGATGGTTGAATCCGAGAAGGTCTCGCCCCATTTTGATAAAGGGATATTCGTCGTCACGATCGTTGATTTCTTTTCATAACGCATCGCGATGAGCTGGAAGAATAGATTCGCTCCCACTTTATCGATAGGCAGATATCCAATCTCATCAATGATGAGAACCTGAGCCTTGTAGAACTGTTTTAAAGCGACTTCATGTCTGTTTTCATGATAGGCTTTTGTGAGTTTATTAATCAGCACGTGACAGTTGATAAAATAAGTCGATATGCGCTTTGAACTAGCCTCAATACCAATCGATGTCGCCAGATGCGTCTTGCCGACACCGCTAGATCCTATCAAGAGAATATTCTCTTTGTTTTCGACGAATCTCAGGCTCATCAAATCATCGATTTCATGTTTATTAATGCTTGGCTGATATGAGAAATCAAAGTCGCTAATCCTCTTCTCATAAGGAAAGTTTGAGACCTTTAGATTGATTCTAGCGGCACGCTCTCCCCTAAAGTCAATCTCTTTTCTAGTGAGCTCTGTGAGCGTCTCAACGAAGGTCATCTCACGCTTATTTAACGCTTCAATATAGTTTGGTAAATAATCTTTCATGGTCTCTAGTTTGAGTATCTCTAGATTTTCTAAAAGCTGTTGGTATTTGGTGTTAGAGGTTGTCATAGACTGTTAAGTTCCCTTCAATATAGGCTTCAATCTCTTCATCGCTTTTCGTTTTTAAGAGGTCTGATCTGAGTATTTCTTTTAAATCTTCTTTGGCATAGTTGAACTTTTTATCGCTGATGGGATGCTTTTGAATCACCGAACCGTTATAATAGATATGTAATATGTCATCTATGATCTCTAAATGGACGAGCTTGTTGATGTATTTCGGTGAAACAGAGTATTTGACCTTACCATAGGTAACCATAGCTTCATGCGACACTTTTCTGGCGATAAGTTCTTGTTGATAGCTTTCTAGGATATCATGATGTGGTAACGGGTTTAAATGCTCTTTTTCTTTAAGTAAAAGATCACAGGGTGGAAAATCTGTCGCTTGAGAGACCTCCATATTGATCTCGTCTTGAAACATTTTGACCAAGCTAAAGATGTCTTCATAGCCATCGATTTCATAGTCGTAGACTCTAAGCCTTTCGGTGAGTCTTGCGAGCGCTTCAACCTTTCCTTTGGTTTGTGGTCGGTAAGGTCTACATGCGATAGGCTGAAAGCCGATATCTTTCGAAAAATAGTAGAAACTTTGGTTGAAGACCACTTTTGAGTACTGTGTTTTAGGTTGGTCGACCACTGTCTTCATGTTGTCGAACCAAATCTCCTTAGGTACACCACCGGTCTCATCGAAGGCGTGTGCCATTGCACTGAAAAACGCCTTTTGGTCTTTCGATAATGTCGGCTCTAAAAACTTATATCTAGAGTATCCATAGACCATCAAAAAAATGTGGAATGTGACCTTCTTGCCTGTCTTAGTATGTAAACTAAAATCTTCCTTCCAGTCAACCTGTGCGGATAGTCCGGGATTCGTTTCAATCCTTACGGTTGCACGTTTGGTCTTTTCAGATTTAATCTTTTTAGCGTAATCTCGAAGGATTGTATACTTTCCTTGATAGCCAGCTTTTTCGATAAATTTGTAGATGGCCATCGCGCTCACACCTAAGTCCAACTTCGACTCAATAAGATCTTTATAAGCGTCGAGTTTACTTGGTTTATTCTGCGGCTTGCGCTCTTTGATTCCACCTTCATAGTACCGCTTGACTGTTCTGGGATCACAGTTGAATCGCCTTGAAATCTCTTTGTAATTTGGTTTGATTTTCTCCACTTTAAATAAACTCACTTTCTCGTATATATCTGTTCTCATGTCTGTATACCTTTCCTTTAACATATGGATTCAGTATACAAAAAAATGTAGTATTTATGGCATTTTCATTCCGCCATTTTACTACATTTTAACACCGCCATTTACAATCATGAGAAGTTAAAAATTTTCGCAAAGAGTTAAATATAAGAGTTACAATATATAATTAGCGTTTAAGTCGAAAGTACGTAAATTATGAGAAACTGTAAGTCACAAAACAATAAGGTTATTCTGTGTAAAGTGATGCATATATATTCTCTATTAAAAAAAATAACAATAGCTGTAGAAATTTGATTTTAATAATCAAATTCCAACACCATCATGCAATGGTAAAAAAAGTGCGTCTCTAGGATTAAACAGCCTAGTTCCGCACTTTTCTTTACAACACCCAGAACTTCCCCATTATTACCCATTAGTCCTCTAGTGGGTATTTTTCTTGTATTGTGTTGCATTCTTTATACCACATTGCATTTCATTGCACGTTTGGCATTCCCGAATTTCCACACTTTTCTATTCAAATCCCAGAAAGCACCTATTTTTCACCTATTTTCCCCAATACGTCAATTTCCAGTATTTCTCCAAGACATCAGCATAATGATGTCTGTATGGCGAACTTTGCCTTTGTTGAACAAATTGTCCTCAAACCAACCACATAGTACCTAAAAGTCTACTAATTTCCTATGCGAAATATACATTTTTAACTATTATTATTCGATTATTCGATTTTATTGCTGTGATTATGCACAACTAGGCTAAAATATTTACTTTTATCAGAGTTATCTATCTAGGTTAAGGATATTGAACTAAACCGACAATTAAACCGACATTTAGTGAAACGATGACGGTTTTAGCTATTTGATCATACATATCTTTCAATGTTCCCTAAAATACTTATACCTTTAATATCTTGACAAAATAACTAATGCCAAGTATGATAAATGCATATATGACAAGAAGGTGTTGAGATGTCAAAGAAAAAATTAGAAGAACTAATCGAAAAACAGAACGGGTACATCACAACTCAAGATGCGATCTATGAGGGTATTCATCGTGAGTATTTAACGATGTTTGTTGAAGAAGAAAAACTCATTAGAACATCACCCGGTGTTTATCAATCGCCGGATGCATGGGAAGATAAACTTTATGCGTATCAACAAAAAAAGAAACACATGATTTATTCACATGATACTGCTTTATTTCTTCATGGTTTATCAGATAGAGATCCAATTCATTATAGTGTCACGCTACCCACCGGTTATAATACATCCCAAATCAAACAAATCGAGTTAATTACTTATACGATTAAACCATCTTTATTTGATCTTGGGAAAATGACTATGAAATCACCATGTGGAAATGATATTGCAGTCTATGACAAGGAAAGAACGATTTGTGATATCATCCGTTCAAGAAGTCGTATCGATAAACAAATTCTAAATGATGGATTAAAACGCTATTTTAAGGACACATCCAAAAATTTAAATAATTTACTCATCTATGCGAAAAAAATAGGCGTTGACAATGTATTGAGGAATTATATGGAGATTTTATTGTGATTTCTAGTGAACAAATTTAAGAGAACCGAGATAAAAACTTGTTTTGTGTAGTACACTTTCAGATTAACAAATACAACTCACATTAAAATACTTAATTTTGACAATGTAAAAGATATAGTATTAGCTTAGAATAACCGAATCCAAAGTTACTTTGAAAAGACTGTCACAACAAAGAAGCTAATAGGTTTTAAACGAACATAAATTTATCTATAAACGATAAATATATTGATTGATTTCTATTTTATCGGACAAAACCGTTAGATTTGTCCGATAAATCTTTGATTAATAATGTCATTAATGATAATATAAAACTAATAAAAAATTTGGGGGTAAAATATGTTTTCTATAGAACAAATTTGACAGGCTCAGGAATTAGCAGTAGAAGTAATGAAAAAATCAGTTGATGAACCTGATCAAAAAATACATCCAAAAGTAGGTGCAGTGTTATTATTCCCTGACGGTTCAATGACAAGTGCTTATAGAGGAGAATTGGATTATGGTGATCATGCTGAGTTTACTCTCTTGCATAAAAAACATAGAACAGAAAATATTGAAGAAGCGTGGTTATTCGGAACATTAGAACCATGTATGGCTAGACATCCTAACAAGACTCCATGTGCAAAAAGAATACAACTCAGAAAAATAAAAAAGGTCTATATAGGTATTGATGATCCTGATCCGACTGTTAGTGGTACAGGGAAAAAATACTTAGAAGACTTTGGTATATCTATTGAATATTTTGATAGAGATTTGCAAAATTCAATAACACAAGAGAATCAATCGTTTCTAGAAGATGCTATCTTAAGGTCTGAAACTGAAAAACATAAAAAACTATTGGAAGAGAAACCAAATAGTGATTATTTGAGTCATTATATAGATAATTTTGAAGAGACTGATATCTCACAAGAAGCTTTACGTCACTTTATAAATGTAGCTAATTATAAATTTTTAAAAGTTAATGAAAAACCAGAATATTCGGAGAGTAACATATACAATTACTTCAAAAAATGGGGTTTGGTAGTGTTTGAAAAGGATAAAAGAAGGTTCTCAAGAAATTTTATACTCTTATTTGGTAAAAAACCGTCTGAATATTTAGACAATTCACTATTTCAGGTAAGAGCGAAGACTGAGAATAAATCATTCGATTTGCCGCTTGTTTTGTTACCAAATGAGCTTTTTAAGTGGTATAGTACAAGAATTCCTACAATATCATCTAGAGAAAATCCTACGAGAAACGATCAATTTATTTTTCCAATTGATGCAATTAATGAAGCTTGTATTAATGCAATGATTCACAGAGATTATTCAATTCAAGGTTCATTCAATCAGATGTTAATAGAAGATAACCAAGTTATTATTAATAGTC
>JAUSOA010000144.1 GCA_030656435.1 Acholeplasmataceae bacterium
TTTTGATGGGATATTGTTTTTCGGCTAGTAAGTAAACTAACTCAAGTTTTCTTTCTTTAGGTATGGCGAGATTTGATATGACGAAATGTTGGATGTCATTAATAAGTTCTAGTCTTTCAAGTTTGAATTGGGTATCATAAACATTTCTTTTAGTTAACGAAAACTCTTTAGCAGGTTTTTCAACAAGCATATCAATCCAGTGATATATGGATGTTCTTGGTATGCTATATTCTTTTGATAAGTTTGTAATGGTTTCTCCTGATTTATAGCGTTCAATAAGTTCGTTCTTTAGTTCTAATGTGTATCTAATTTTGGTTTCCACCTTTCAATTTCGTCGATAACATTGTATATCAAATAATCCCGTAATTACGAAATTACTAGTATTAAATGGTATGAACACTGCTATAATTACCATGCGATTATAGAATTTCTTATCAAATGCTATTTGTATATGTTAAAATATCAATAAAGATTACGATTATATTATTATTTCGGAGGGGCGTAATGAAAAAAACAATATTTGTTGTTATGATAGTTATTTTAGGTTTGATGCTCTCATCATGTGACTATCCAGAAAAGTCATTTCAAGCGATGCAAAGAGATCTAATCCCTAAAGAAGTTACACGCGATTTCCAATTAGAAAGAGGTGTATATGCACCCTTTATTTGGACCTCTGATAATGATGCACTTGTTATTAATGGAAATGATGTTACGGTTAATCAAAAAGAAGATGATGTTGTAGTTAACATAACTGCAACCGTAAATAAGAGAAGTGAGACTTTTGAAATTATTGTATTAAAGATAGGTAGCCCTCTATCTAGTAGAGAAAAAGCTGAAGATATAACTGTCTTATTGAATGAAACATATAACGAAATAGACGGAGGTTTATTGGAACTTCCAAATCAGATAGATGGGATATTTATTAAGTATAGTCTTGATCTTTTTCAATCATCTTATGGCTATAAGATTGAAGATGATAAGACATATTTATCTTCAAGTTTTAGAGCAAACGGGGATAGTATTGTTATATCACTATCGTTTTATGATGACGTTGAAATGAAAAATGACACTCTGGTATATTGGTCGAGTTTAAACTTGATCGCTCTGGCTTTGAATGAGGATGATCCGTTTTTAGTTGCGATTCAGCAGATAAATATTAATAATTACAATTTCACCAGCAATCTTAGATACCAATTTGGTATATCTCATTTGAAGGTTGGTGACATTATTGAGTTTGGAACTAGTGAATCCTTTGATGCGAATTTAACAATGAATAATAGCGAATATTTTCTTAAAATGGATACGAATAAATATGAAATCATAAAGAATTTTAGAGATAATATCAGTGAATTAGGCAGGTTGACCATTACTATTGACGGTGTATCAAAAACAATTTTTATCTGGATGTACATGTGATTTTATCATTGTTAAGCTATTTTTTTAGGGGTGCTAAAATACTTGTCAAGGGTGCTAAAAAAATCATGGGGTGCTAATTTGTATCAAAATAGGT
>JAUSOA010000146.1 GCA_030656435.1 Acholeplasmataceae bacterium
AACTATATTAAGTGATTTAAAGCTAAAGAAAAATTCCTATTTTGTTGTTTCTGCACATCGTGAAGAAAATATCAATTCAGAGGAAAACTTTTTTGACCTAGTAGAATCACTCAATTTGGTCGCTGAAACCTATAAGCTTCCTATCATCTTTAGCACACATCCAAGAACAAGAAAAATGATTGAATCCAAGAAGGTTACCTTCAATCCATTGATTCAAATGATGAAACCATTAGGATTCATAGACTACAATCATTTACAGCTTCATGCGAAAACCGTATTATCAGATAGCGGAACCATTAGTGAGGAATCCTCTATTTTAGGCTTTAAAGCTCTTAACATTAGACAAGCACATGAAAGACCTGAAGCGATGGAAGAGGCTTCAGTGATGATGGTAGGCTTGAAATCAGAAAGAATTTTACAGGCACTCACAGTTCTTGAATCTCAAGAACCAAATACATTGAGAAGGGTATCTGATTATTCAATGCCAAATGTATCTGAAAAAGTACTTCGTATTATAATATCCTATACCGATTATATCAATAGAACCGTATGGTCAAAATCTAGCAAATAATTAGATGAGTGAGGGAAATCCATGGTCGATTTAACAACAATTATTCTTACCTTAAATGAAGAACTGAATATTAAGGAATGCATAGAATCTGTTCAAGGCATTTCTAAACGAATTGTTGTTATCGATTCGAATAGCACCGATCAAACGATTGCTATTGCGAAAAGCATGGGTGCAGATATTTATACACGTCCATTCATCAATCATTCCGATCAATTTCAATTTGGACTGAGTGAAACTAATATTACTACTAAATGGATAATGCGTCTTGATGCAGATGAAAGATTAACAGAAAAATCTGCAGCAGAACTTGAGAAGGTTTGTAATGAAAACGAGAACACCAACGTTAATGGTGTTGTCGTTAGATTCGAAGTTAATTTTTTAGGCAAAAAGCTTCGCCATGGTGGAATTTATCCATTTAGAAAACTGATTGTTTTTAAACGAGGTCTCGGCCAAATAGAAAAAAGAAATATGGATGAACACATCTACTTAACTGAAGGTAAGTCCGTTATGCTAAAGAATGATTCAATACATAATGACTATAAGGATTTAAGCACTTATATCGATAAGCATAATAAATATGCAACCAAAGAAATGAAGGACTACTTTATTCAAGACGAATTGAAGCATGCAGATCAAAAGCTTAACCCTACTGCAAGATTCAAACGTTTCATCAAGTATAAAGTTTATTACAAGCTTCCAATGGGATTTAGAGCATATTTATACTATGTACACCGTTATTACATTAAATTAGGCTTTTTAGATGGTAAAGAAGGAAAAATATTCGCATTCCTTCAAGCATACTGGTACCGGTTTTTAGTTGATGCCAAAATATATGAAATGAAGAAGAATAAAAGAGGTAAAAAGTGAAGAAGAAGGTATTAATCATACTTGGAAGATATTTGCCTGGATATAAAGATGGTGGACCAGTACGTTCTATTATCAATTTGGTAGATTCATTTCACGTACAATTTGATTTTCACATTTTAACTAAGGATCGAGATCAAGGAGATACTGATCCTTATTCTCATATTCTTTATAATGAATGGAATACAGTAGGAAATGCCAAGGTTTATTATGCTCAAAACGAAAAAATAACTAAGGATTTGATTGTTCACTTATCAAAGCCTATGGATGTTATTTATGTCTGCGGTGTATTTAATGATTATGTGTTTTATACATTGATACTGAAAATGCAAGGTAGGATTCAACAAAAGGTAGTCGTTGCCCCTATGGGATCTTTTTCTACTGGTGCGTTTCAAATCAAAAGCACCAAGAAAAAGCTATATATTTCGATGTTTCGTATGCTTGGTTTATTTAAAAATGTTGAATGGTCTCTAACTTCTGAAATGGAAGTGCGTGAGCTTCATCAGATCATCAAAAATCCAAAAAATGTGGTTATTGCTGAGGATTTACCTCGAATGTATGTTTTAAATCTGAATGAACTTATTAAGGAAGTGAATTCTTTAAATGTGGTTTTTATTTCTAGAGTCTCCGTAAAGAAAAACCTCACCTATGCGATTGACATACTTTCGAAGGTCAAGGGAAATGTAAAGCTTTCAATTTACGGGAATATCGAAGATTCAACTTATTGGAATACATGCTTAGAAAAACTTGCTTTGCTTCCAAATCATATATCATGGGAATATCTAGGTGAAGCTCCATCTGAAAATATTTTATCTACATTTTCTAAATATCATGCTTTCTTATTTCCAACATTGAGTGAGAATTATGGACATGTCATCTACGAAGCATTAGCGAGTGGATGCATACCAGTCATTAGCAATCAGACACCATGGCAAGACTTTGATGCATTTCAGTGTGGCTATGTTATCAAGCTTGAAAACCTAAATCAATTTGTTTATACGATGCAAACCTTGATAGATATGAATCAAATCGATTTTGATTCATACCGTAATCGTGCTTTGCAGTATGCAGTAAATAAATACCATAGTGCCCTACAAAATAGTGGTTACTTAGAAATCTTTGAGACTCGTTAGGAGAAGATAACATGAAAATATTATTTATTGGCAGTGTGATTCATCCAAACGATTTGATGAAATTTTCTGGTCCTTCCGTTGCAGGTAATAAAATGCAGCTAGGCATTATCAGAGAACTTGAAATAATTTACGGTAAGGATTTATCAATCATCACTCAAATTCCGATCTCTCAATTTCCAAAAGAGAGAAAGCTATTCATAAAAAAACAAGATCTAGAAATATCTGAAAATATCATAGCAAATTCAATTCCTTTCATTAATTTTCCCTTTATTAAGCAATTGAATATGATTAATCATACAAAAAGTGTAGTCAAAAAATGGTGTAAAGCAAATAAAAACGAAGAAAAAGTCATACTTTCTTTCAATGCATTACCTCAAGTTTCGAAGCCTTCAACTCGTTATAAAAATCAATTCAATCTGAAAACCTTTGTGATTCTTGCAGATCCTCCAATCGACCCAATCCATAGAGGATTAATCAAAAGAGCATTTAAATCCTTAGAGAATAAAATGTCAAGAACAGCTCTACGAGCATTTGATGGGGTGATTGCGTTAAATCAAAAAATGATTGACGATTACACACCCAATCAAAAAGGATTAGTCATTGAAGGTGGACTTGATGTTGGCCAAATGATTCAAAGTCCAGAACTGAAAAATAATATACCATTTAGAATGATTTACTCTGGTGCGCTTACTAATTATAGTGGTATTCTCAATCTTTTAGACTCGTTAACCTATATAAAGAATCAAGATTTTGTGATTGAGATTTATGGTTCAGGTCAACTTCAAAATTTAGTCATCGAAAAATCACTTATTGACCTACGCATTACCTATAAGGGAAGCGTGAGTAATCAAGAAATGATGGAGATTCAAAGAAATGCAAATCTTTTAATTAACCCAAGAGTCGTTTTAGATCCTGTTAGTACTTACACATTCCCCTCAAAGATTATCGAATATCTTTATAGTGGAACCCCAACTATTACAACGAAGGTTAATGGTCTTCTTGAAGAGTATTTCCCTTATTTATTTCTATTTGAAGATGATTCAGCAAAAGGAATTGCAAATGGATTAAACAAAATTCTTCAAATGGATCAAAATAAAATCACTGAAGTCGCTTTATCTGCTCAAGAGTTTGTACAAAAGCATAAAAATTGGATGATCCAAACTCAAAAAATAGTTCATTTTATAGAATCATCACTCTAAATTTATTTTTTATGGAAAGGAAGTGAAATAAGATGTTGTTCTACATAATACTATTCATTATTTGTGTCTTTTTATCTTATTTTTCATCCTTTTTACATGAAAACAAATATGAAAACAAAAAAGTTTTATTCTTAATTGATTTTCTACCCTATTTGATTTTAATCATTATCACAGGTTTTAGGTATAACGTTGGTACCGATTATATCGGTTACACAAGAAACTTTGTTACATTGAAGTATGCTGATATCGAACGTATTGAGTTTTCATTTCGATTGATTGTTTCAATGGTTCATCAATTGGGTCTTGATCAACAGCTAATGTTCTTTATTTATTCAACAATCACCTACACACTGATTTTTCTAGGTGTACGTTATTTTGATCCTGAAGGAAAATATAGACATTTCGTAATGGCATTACTGATCACATTATTCCTATTCAATATATTCAATACCATCAGACAGATGGCAGCAGTAGCAATCATCTTTTATTCCTTAAAATACATTTTAGAGAAGAAGTATATCATTTATGTGGTTTTGATATTACTCGGATATTTCTTTCATAAATCTGCAATCGTCTTTGGTGTATTCTTCTTGATTATTTTACAGTTTAATATACGCTTCTATTTAGGCTTATTGATTGTTGCACCTGTTATGTTTTTTACAAACTTTATCAATTTTGTGATTTCACTTTATGTTCGTTTTACAGGTAGTGTATTTTATCAAATCTACGCATCTGGTGGTAATGCACGTGTCAATGTTTCTAGTGGGATAGGAATTTTAATCTTCTTTGTGATTGCAGTCATATTCTATATTTTCTACGATCAAATTGTGAAAACAAAGAAACAGGAAATGATTGTTAAGCTTTATATCATCTATGCATCCTTATATCTCATTTTCTTACCTTCAGAAATTGCAACTCGAATGCTTTATTACCCTTTAATGATTGTTCCTCTCGCACTTCCACTACTCATTGAGATTTCTAAAGATGAAAAGGAACAAATTTACATCAAATATGTCATGATTGCTATTGTTTTACTCCTTTTTGGAGATTTAATGCTATCATCTATACCTTATTTCGAAAGTGGTGGGGTGTTAGAATACGCGTTTAGATTTATCGGTAAAGGATAGCTTTACAAATGAAGTTACTTATGGAATCAAAGTATTAGAAAACAAACATTTGATTATCAATCTAATTTTGACAGGTCTTTGTTTTCTATGCTATAATTTATAATTATAAACAAACGGAGGATAATATGAATAATCCAGCTACAAACGAAGTACAATCATCTAAACCAATTACATTAAAAGACATTATTATGATTGTTTGGAATCGTAAATTTCTTTTAATGATTGCATGCTTTATTGGATTGGTGGTCACGGTCATTGGAGGCATTATTTTTAATTCCACAAACTCCAAGATTTCGACTATTGTTGAGTTTCAATGGAGTGGAATTACAGCAGGTGAATATCCTGATGGAAAGAGATTTGATTACACGAATATTTTTGAATCCTACATATTCGCTGAAGCAATTGCTGAGCTCTCTATTGAGAATGCTACAACCAACGAAATGCGTTCAAATATCAAGGTTGCTCCAATCATTCCTGGAAATGTATATGATTTAATTGAAGCTGAGCTTTTAAGAGGAAATCAAATTACATATTTTCCCAATGTGTTTAGTATTTCAGTCAATCATTCTAAACTAGGATTAAGTAAGACAGAAGGAGCACAACTTTTATCATTATTAATTGATAAATACCGTGTTGATTTTGAAAAGAAATATATTGAAAGAGCTGTTGTTGTTGATTTTACAAAGGTAAGTCTAGAAAACTATGACTACTCAGAAGCACATCAAATCTTAGAATCTCAAGTGATTCTAATTGAAAATGCTGTTGACCGTGTACTTCCTTTAGGATCTTCATTTGTATCCACACAGTTAGGTATAGGCTTTAATGACATTATCGTTAGAACTCAATTAATATCTAATATTGAACTCCGTTCGATTTCTGCAAGAATTAATAATTATCTATTAACAAAGGATGTTACTTTGACTGTGACTAGATATCGCTATGATATCGAACGCTTGGAATTAGATTTAGCCAAATATCACGCAATTGAAACTGGTCTAGATACATTGATAACAAATTATATAGGATCCACTGCAATCATCATTATTCCAGGTCTCGATATGGATGATATTAAAGTTGAACCTTATTTAAGCACTCTTTATGCAAAGTTAGTCGATGTTAAATCGAAAATAGCGAATGCAGAACAAGATGTCGCATATTATGAAATTAGAATTGATCGTCTACTCGGTAATGATCCTTTATTCATCATTACACCAGAGCAGGTCGTTACTGAAACAGCAATCGTTGAAGACTCCATTCAATCAACAAACTTGATTTTATCCAAAGTTGTCGAAGATATGCAAATTCTTTTAGAAGAATACAATCAATATGTAATTCAATCTCAAATTCGTCCAGTGATGGCACCTCAATATGTAGCTAGAATTAATTTAATGATCTTTGCTATCGTGGGTATCGCATTAGGTGGAAGTATTGGGCTTGCTTATGTCTTCATCAATTACCAGAAAAAACAAAACGATTAATTTTTACTAGATTCTTTTATCCATTGAGGAGGAAATACAAATGAAAGTTGTAATTTTGGCAGGGGGATTTGGTACAAGAATCAGTGAAGAGAGCCATTTAATACCAAAACCAATGATTAGAATTGGTGAACAACCGATATTGTGGCACATTATGAAGTATTATTCTTCGTTTGGTTTCAATGATTTTATTATATGTTGCGGCTATAAGCAACATATAATCAAGGATTTTTTCAATAATTACTATATTAACAATTCCGATATAACCTTTGATTTTTCTAAAAAGAACACTGTTGAAATCCATAAGAGTCAGTCAGAACCATGGAAAGTGACTTTAGTCGACACTGGCTTAAATACGATGACTGGTGGACGAATCAAAAAAATTAGAGATTATATTGGTAACGATACCTTTATGCTGACTTACGGAGATGGTGTTTCAAATGTTGATTTGAACGCACTACTTAAGTTTCATCAGCAGTCTAAGAAGAAGGCCACTCTAACTGCTATTCAGCCTGGTGGTCGTTTTGGTATGCTTGAAATTGATCATTTGAACATGATCAATAACTTCAAGGAAAAGTCGAAAGAAGATGGTGGATGGATTAATGGTGGTTTTATGGTGCTTGAGCCATCAGTCATTGATTCAATTGAAGGAGACATGACTGTCTTTGAGCATGAGCCACTTGAACTACTTGCAAGTCAAAATGAACTCAATGCCTATAAGCATCATGATTTTTGGCAATGCATGGATACCGTTAGAGATAAGGATTTATTAGAAAGATTGTGGGCATCAACAAAACC
Source organism: Acholeplasmataceae bacterium (assembly GCA_030656435.1). Taxonomy (GTDB): domain Bacteria; phylum Bacillota_I; class Bacilli_A; order Acholeplasmatales; family Acholeplasmataceae; genus Peloplasma. The sequence continues at coordinate 7,168 of JAUSOA010000146.1, forward strand.
ACCTTGGAAGGTGTGGAAGTAACATGAAGGAATTCTTTAAGGGTAAACGTGTATTTATTACTGGACATACTGGATTTAAGGGATCTTGGCTATTAAAGATACTGATCAACTCAGGTGCGATTATCAGAGGTTATGCACTTGAACCCAATACAACTCCAAATCTTTTCACACTTGCAAATTTATCTAGTCAAATGGATTCAATCATCGGAGATATTAGAGATTTAGAAAAGCTCAAAAAAGCTTTTTTAGATTTTAAGCCTGAAATCGCCATTCATTTGGCTGCTCAACCACTGGTTAGAGAGTCCTATTTAGATCCTCATTATACCTATGAAACCAATGTGATGGGTACCGTAAACTTTTTAGAGTGTGTTCGTGCAAGTGATACTGTTAAATCTGTCCTCAATGTTACTACTGATAAGGTTTATTTCAATATTGAACAGGATTACGGATACCGTGAAACGGATGTATTGAATGGATATGATCCTTATTCCAATAGTAAGTCCTGTTCTGAACTCGTAACCGATAGCTATAAGCGTTCGTTTTTTCAAAATAGAAAAGTAGCAATTTCAACTGCTCGTGCAGGTAATGTCATTGGTGGTGGTGATTTTTCACTGGACCGAATCATTCCTGATTGTGTCAAGGCAGCTGAAAGAAATACTCCAATCATTATTAGAAATCCCTATTCAATAAGACCCTATCAGCACGTGATAGAGCCCTTATATGCTTATTTATTAATCGTTTATAAGCAATATATCTTTCATACTTTTTCAGGAAGTTATAATGTAGGTCCTGATGATAAGGATTGTGTAGAAACATCAAAATTAGTTGATTTGTTTTGTGAATCATGGAAAGAAGGACTCACCTGGATTAATCAGCATGATGGTGGACCCCATGAAGCAAATTTTTTAAAGCTGGATTCGACAAAGATTAAAAATACTTTAGGATGGACTCCTCTGTGGAATATCGAAGAAGCAATAAAAAAAACTGTGGAATGGACAAAGGTTTATGTCCATCAAGGTGACATCAAAAAGATAATGGATTCTCAAATCGAATCCTACGAGAAGAAGATCAATAGGTTATTTCAGGGAGAAAACATATGAAAAAAGCAATTCTTACTGGAGCAACCGGTTTTATCGGCAGTTACCTAATTCAGGAATTAACAAAAAATAACGTTGATATTTATGCAGTCGTTATGGAAAATGACCCAAACGTGTCCAAATTACCTTCAGATGTGCATATCACTTATTGTAATCTAGAAAACCTAATCAATTTGGATCAACTCATTAAAGAACGTGATTTTGATTGTTTTTATCATTTGGCATGGGCTGGTACAGCTGGACCAAGTCGTGCGAATTACGAGTTACAGCTCCAGAATATCAAATATACTTGTGATGCTGCACTTGTCTCTAAAAAATTAAATGCGAAAAAATTTCTAACCACTGGAACCATTACTGAAAATATCGCACAAAATCAATTCCACTCCAATGCGAAATCAGAAAATTTGATTTATGGGATTGCAAAGATGACAACACGTCATATTTTAGATGTTTTATGCAATAAGCACCAAATTTCTTATTTATGGGCTCAGTTATCCAATATTTATGGAGGAAACAACACCTCAGGAAATATTATAAGCTATACACTCAGTGAGCTTTCAAGTGGAAGAAAACCGCAATACTCCAAAGCATTGCAGCCTTATGATTTAATGTATGTCGAGGATGTAACTCGCGCTTTATATTTATTAGGTTTTAATAATACTTTAGGGACCTTCTATTTCATAGGTAGTGGTAAACCAAGAATACTTCGTGAGTATTTACTATCAATCAAGGATATTTTTGGTCATGGTGCAGAAATCGGCCTAGGGGAAAAACCTGAAGACGGTGCTGTTTATGAGTGGAAGTGGTTTGATACCAAAGCACTTGAAACAGAGATGGGCTTTAAGGTTTCAAAAGAATTTGAAGAGAATATGAGTCATATCATTCATGTTGAGATGAATATCAAATAAGGAGGTGCTTTTTTTGGTTCAACATTTTAAATTTATAGAAAGTGAACTTAAAGGAGCCTATTTGATTCATCCATTTGTTGCTGATGATGAAAGAGGTGCCTTCATCAAGGATTATTCACATGAAGTCTTTTTAAATCATGGAATTGATCACGCTCTAAAAGAAGTCTTTTATACCTATTCAAAAAAAGGTGTAGTTAGAGCAATCCACTTTCAGCATACCAAGGAACAAGCCAAGCTTGTCCGTTGTATTTCTGGTAAGATTTTTGATGTGATTGTCGACTTGAGAAAGGATTCACCAACATTTGGACAGTGGAGATCCTATCTATTATCAGATGAAAACAAACTAGAACTCTATATACCTAAGCATTTTGGACATGGTTATTTAGTTTTAGAGCCCTCTATCGTCTCCTATCAATGCTCTGAAAAGTTTTATGGCGAGTATGATGATGGTATTCTTTGGAATGATAAAGAACTAGCCATTACTTGGCCAGTTGAATTAGTCGATGAAATCATTTTATCCACAAAAGATCAAAATCTACAAACATTTAAAGAATTTAAAGATAATCTTGAATAAAGAGGTATTTTAATGAAAATCCTATGGAAAACTAATATTATGCTTCCAATCATCGCTAAAGATCTCGGAGTCGAAGAATCCGTGATCGGTGGCTGGTTTGTTGGACTTGCAAAGGGACTCATGAAGGTTCAAGATATTGAGCTTGCTATTTGTTTTCCAAATGGAACTAAGGGGT
>JAUSOA010000152.1 GCA_030656435.1 Acholeplasmataceae bacterium
GACTACTGTAGAATCTAAAAGTGGCTATGGATTATCTTTAGAATATGAAACAAAACAGCTCTTAGTCAATCAAATGCTTGATATCAATCACCCGATAAAAGTTTCATCAACCTACATGGGTGCACATGCAGTTCCATCTGAATTGAAAAATGATAAGCAAAAGTATATTGATAACATGAAAAAAGACTTGATTAGAATTCAAGAGTTAGACCTAGCTACTGCAGTGGATGTGTTTTGTGAAACAGGAGTATTTTCAATTGATGAAACCAAAGATATTTTAGAGCATGCGAAACAAATGGGATTTAGAATCAAAATGCATGCCGATGAAATCAATTCCTTAGGTGGTGCAGGCCTTGGAGTCGACCTTGGGTGCACATCAGTTGATCACTTAATGGCAATCTCTGACCATGATATAAAAAAACTTGCTAAAAGCTCTACCATTGCTAATTTATTACCAGGAACATCATTTTATTTAAGAAAGAGTTATGCAAATGCAAGAAAGATGATTGATTCTGATGTTGCAGTTTCCATATCAGGAGACTATAATCCAGGCTCATGCCCGACTGAAAATTTTCAATTGATTATGCAACTTGCATCCAATCAATTAAAAATGAGCCCAGAAGAGATTTTAAATGCAGTAACCATCAATGCTGCTTATCATTTAGGATTAGGTCATCAAGTTGGTTCGATTGAAATCGGAAAAAGAGCAGATTTAGTCATCATGAATGCTCCAAATTTAAGTTACATACTCTACCATTTTGGAATTAATCACACGAGTGATGTAATCATAGAAGGAAAAATCGTCGTGAAAAACCGACAGATAGTGAGGGAAATATGAAACTAATCGATATGAAGTTAATTGATTTTATTTCTGAAATTGATTCAAAGTCACCTGCCCCAGGTGGTGGGTCGGTCGCAGCACTCAGTGCTGCGCTTGGTGTGTCCTTAGCAAGAATGGTAGGACACTTAACTGTTGATAAAAAGAAATTTTTAGCTTTAGAAAATGAAATTCAGCTTGAATTTAAGGATACATGCGATTCTTTGATTATGATTAAGGATCAATTAATTGATTTAATTGACTTGGATACAGAATCATTTAATATGATTATGAAAGCATTCAAAATGCCAAAGGAAACAGAAAGCGAAGTCAAACTAAGAAATGAACAAATTCAAGAAGGAACTACAGAAGCGATTAGAGTTCCAATCAAGGTGGCAAGTCTTTCCTTAGCTGCAATGCATCAGATTCCTTATATATTGAAATATGGAAACAAACAGACGATATCTGATTTAGGTGTATCTACTTTAATGCTATCCTCTGGAATTGATGGAGCATGTATGAATGTCTTAATTAACCTTCCTGGATTAGAAGATAGAATTGCAGCAGCCCAATACAAGAAGCAAGTTGATGACTTAATTGATAAGGCACACCAGATTCGTGATGAGATATTAGATATTGTTTATAATCAGTTAAATCGAAACTAATATGAAAGAATGAAAGAAATGAAAATGGTTTTTATTGATTTTCATCCTTGATTAAAAGGCGGTCGTAGTCTATAATTGAAGTAACTGAATAGATGATTTGGTGTATATTACATAACAGGGAATCAAGTTAAATTCTTGAGCTGTCCCAGCAACCGTGAAACGGACGAAATGCGAGAGCCACTGCGAATAGCGGGAAGGTGCAAATTAGGATGATGTTAAGCCGGGAGACCTACCAAAGAATCAAAGTTAGTCATCTTCTGGGGTTGAGACGGGCAAAAAGTCCTTTTTTGTCTATTTCCATGCCTCCAGGGGTATGGTTTTTTATTTCGTGAACTACTCCCACCACTTAATGAAACTAATCAGAGGTGGGGGCTTCTTGGGTAAAACAGACTATTGTCTATTAATTTACCAAGCTATTGCGTCTGTTCCATACGCTTTTGTTGCATAGGCTATTAGACCTTGAACACCAATGTTAATTGCTGCATTTAAGTCTCTATCCATCTTGTGTCCACACATACAGTGATATGTTCGTTCAAAGAGTAACATATCTCTTTCTCTGCCACACTGACTGCAGGTTTTAGTTGATGGATAGTATTTGTCGATCTTGATTAAGATTTTTCCCTCATCTTTTGCTTTATACTCAAGATATCTTGTGAATGTACCAAATGATGTATCATAGATGGATTTTCTGAAATGCTTGGTTTTCGCCATTTCAGTTAAATCCAGTGTCTCGATACTGATGAGATCATAGGTATTCACTAAATATCTAGATGCCTTGTGTAGGAAGTCTTTCCGTTGATTCTTGATATGAAGATGTAGACTTGCTAGTTTTTCTTTTTGCTTCAAGTAGTTACTCGATCCTTTAACTCTTCTAGATGAGATCTGTTGTTCCTTCTTAAGCTTTTCTAACGATTCTTTATAGTAATTGGGGTAATCTGCTTGATGTCCTTCACTATCCATATAAAGACCTTGTAGGGTATAATCAAGACCAATTGCTTTTTCGAATGTTTTCTCACCTAAAATGAGTGGTTCATATTCAACTCGAAGGGATACATAATAATGCTTTCCATCTTTCTTGATTGTAGCTGCTTTAATGATAGACCCTTGAGGTAATGCTCGATGGAGTTTCATCTTAACCAGCCCTAATTTAGGCAGTTTGATATAAGTATCTTCAATACGGATATTATCATTCGTTGTATGGGTTGTATAAGACTGTATCGGATTATGTCTCGATTTATATTTAGGTTCGTCATGAGACTGATTGAAGAAATTAGTATAGGCTTGTTTCAGATATAACCAAGCAGTGGTTAGACTTTGAGAGTCGACATCATACATATATGGGAATTGTTCTTTAATGTATTTAGGATTCATATACTGATGACTGTTTAATAACTCAGGATACTTCCCATAAAGTTCATAGATGGACTTTCGTTCTAAAAGGAGTATATTCCAAATTTTTCTAACACATCCAAATGTTTGGTTGATGAGATTGATTTGTTTGGCTGTAGGTTTCAATCTATAGACATAACCTTTGATCGTTTCATTCATATGATCCACCCCCTAAAATCGATAATCTATACCTATATTATATCATATAATGATATACCAGGGGATGTTATTTATAGATATTTTAAAGAAAAAAAGTTTCATTCAACTCCCACTGAATTCTTTGAAGAGGGAGTATTCTGAAACTTTAAGATAAAAAAAGGAGAAAGAAAGCATGAAAAAGATTTTGACTATCGTAGTATTTTTCTTAAGTTTGGTAGTGCTTGCTGGTTGTCAAGCAGATGCTGAACCAACTGTAGAGACTTTAAAGTTTAAGGTGGAAGTTATTGAGGTTGATGATGTTTTGTTATTAAGCCGAGATATCGAATATGTTGAGGGAGAAACCAAATCTGTTGTCCAGCTTATTGATGAAGCTATTGGCCTAGATTATCAGGTTTATCCATTTGGATATTTCATTAATGGTGTTGCCAATTTGTACCCAAAAGAATATGGTGTAACCTATAACTATTTTTTCTCAATTTTTATTGATGATGTTGCAATCACCACTGGAATTGAAACTACCGAATTGGTTGACGGTATGGTGATTACATTCCGTGAAGTCACGTTGCTTGATGAAGCAGATTTCATGGTTGATCAATTGATTCAAAAATTTATTGAAAACCATTTATCAAGCTATGTTAGTTTAGCTGCTCTAGATTATCAGGTCGTTGCAGCAATTAGACATTTAAATGCTAGGAATTATTTTGCACCAAAGCTTGGTTCACTTGCATTAAAGCCATCAAATTTCCCAGTCAATACCATTTCAACGGCATTTAAATCGACAGTTATCGCGAAATCATTTGTATCCAATACAGATGCAATTAAAGAAGCATTATTAGCAATGACTTCACAAAATTACTATGAATCAATCTCCTTATTAACTGCACTAACAATGGTTCAAGCTGAAGGTTCGGTTCGAACAGCTATCGTTAGTGATTTGGTATCAGGAACACCTGAGTTTATGGATGCTGATTATGCAGGGATGCTTCTTGTAGCACTTGCTCCTTATCTTATTGTTGAAGGTGTCGATG
>JAUSOA010000153.1 GCA_030656435.1 Acholeplasmataceae bacterium
CTATCACCTCAGCCAATTAAGTACTTTATTCCGTATTTAGTTGAAATCGAAAAGAAAGAGGAAAATATTATGGATGCAAAACCAATCTTCGTACAAATCATTCAAAGACCCAAAAGAAAAGCTATTATCAAAAGAGCTAAAGATGCTACCGATTACTTCAGCTATTGTGAGGAAGTGAGCTGTGATGTTTGGGGAATACTAACAAGCGTTAAAGAAGCATTAAATGAACCAATGGGCATTTGGCTATCAGATGCTTTAAAAAAGCCTAACACATCCCTATACGTCCAAGGTGTTGAAGTACCTGAAGATTATCAAGGTATTTTACCTGAAGGCTTTGAAATGATTGATCTACCTGCATGTGAGCTTGTTCTATTTCAAGGAGAGCCCTATGATGATCAAGATTTTAGAGCACAAATAGGCTTTGTTATGGAATCGATTGAAAAGTATAATCCAAGAGTTTATGGATTCTCATATGATCCAAATGGTTACCGTTTCCAATACGAGCCTCAAGGATATAGAGGATATATTGAAGGAAGAGTTATCAAAAGATAACGATATGAGAAAATTATATAAAAAGGTAGACTTTTCGCTCAAAAGTCTATCTTTTTGTTTAGATAAACAAAAGTTATTTTAAAAACTACGTCGAATCGAACCAATTATATTCTTAATGTCTTTCTTATTACATAAAAATAATCAGCATTTAAGCATTCCATATCTTAAAAATTCCTAAAGTATGAGATAAATCGAACTGCATACATGTTATAATATTAACAATCATGTAACAATCATTTCGGAGGGGTAAATGAAAAAAATACTGACAGTTTTTATGTTTTTACTGGGATTCATTCTTTTTTCTAGTTGTACAAATGCTTCAGATTCACCAAGAGATAGTTATGGGTTTAAGAATACTACAGAACAAACAAAAGAAGAGATTCAAGAAAAAATAGCCTTCTACTCAAATCGAATGATTACTAGCTCTCAAAGTAAGATGAGTCTAAATAAAAGCTTAAGTCATACCTTTTTCAGTGTAGCAGATTCATTATCTATTCCTTTTTTGAGAGATGAATTACCACCCAGAAAGGAATATCATCGTGATTTTGATATGATTGATCCCATTTTCGTTCAAAGTATCGGAAATAGACTCAAGACTTTTCATGATAGGCTTAATTTTTGTGATGAGTTTGTTGAAGATGTTTTTTGTACGTTCAAGATTGAAAATACTGAGATGATGATTAAAGTTAGAAATGAAGAGAATCAACTCTATATTGAAGTTATTAGTTTTTCTAAAAGTGTCAATGCTTCAGGAGTAGCAGTGTATGTTACAACAGCGATGATCTATCTAAATCTCATTGACGATAAAATTCGTTATGAAGAGGTTAACGATTCGAAAAGTGAGATCTATGGTGAGAAATCTCATCTCTTAATATATAATCTTTACAATGAGTCCGGTGATATAATCAAGATTAAAATCAATATGTTAAACAATCACGAATTTTATTATCATCAACACGATTCTTTAGCAAAGACGAACTTTTGGTTCTCAAACACAAATAATGAAATGTATGTTAATCATACCGATTTAATCAGTGATAAATATCATGCTCTTCAGTTTAGAGACGATGAAATCATAAAATTGACAGTTGGTTATGAGTTCTATAACTCTTTATTTACATATATTTATACGACGGAGTCTGGAACTCCAAGGATTGACCTCAAATGGGATTTACTTCAAGTAACTGGCTGGGACAAGGCATTAATTTCCGATAGAGGAAGTGATTCAATCCTCAAGGAAAATGTCGAATTATTAACGGATTTCAAAATAAGTATCATAACGAGTAAATATACAGATGCCAATGCATCCATTAACATTCCTGCAGAAGAGTTAACAGAAAATCTTATCAATCTTTCTGATTATGGGCTATCCTTCACTAAGGTCACCCTAGAACAAATCAATCTTGATATCCCATTCTTAGAAGATAACTACAGGACTTTAATAGAAGAAAAGGGACTCTTTCTTGAAATAGAGAAAAATAAAGAAATATTGCTTAATTTTATCCCATTTTATGCAGATGAAGACATAGTTAACGACTTGTTTGAGAAAATGCTTTTTGGTCATTAATAAGTGATGATAGGCAAATCATTGTAATCTTAAAAATATCAAATTTTTGGAGGGAAAATGAAAAAAATATACGAGAAATATATAAGTAGATGGGAAAAAAAGAAAAGAAAAAAATTAGGTGATAGAAAATTCCTTGAAAAATATAGTGTCAATGATAAATTCTATATTAAACAAGGAAGATACACATATCCTATCTTTGCAGTTGCATTTTTAATGATTGGTATCATAAGATATAAGTTATATTTAGAGAATGGTGAATCACTTAATCTAATAAGTGCCATTACTTTTTCAGTATGTGGACTCATTTGGGTGCTTTATGCGATTTTTGGATATAAGGTTAGTTTTGACTACATTGAAGCTAAATATGAATCTTGGAAATTAGAACTCAATGAATTAAACAATAATCAAATTGATACTGAAGCACTAGATTGATTCATATCAAATCAATGAAAAAACAACAAGGAGCTACTCAAGATGAACATAAGTCTAAAAATTGTAAAGGAAGAAGAAAAGGAAATACTTAAAAATCTTCTTGAAAAATATCAATATGAGTTTTCTAAATATACAAAGCTCGATGTAAACTTTCTTGGTCTATATGGCTACCCCTATTTAGATTATTATTGGACTGAAAAAAATAGATGGGCTTATTTCATCATTGTTGATGAAAAGCTTGCTGGATTTGTGATGGTCATAGATTTACCTGAAGTAAATGATCGATCCACTGACTTTCAAATGGCTGAATTCTTTGTTCTTCATAAATATAGAAGAATGAACATAGGCAAGAAAGCAGTATTTGAAGTATTTAGTAAACATCAAGGCAAATGGCAGCTTAAGGTTCACCCAGAAAATAAAACTTCCATATCATTTTGGACCAATGTAATAGAAGAATATACGAAAAAAAATTATGAACTGATTAAAGCTTATCCGAATACTGAGTATGAGGATCAAAGATTAGGAGATATTTATTTCTTTGATACGACAAAAAAATAATAGTAGTTACTATATAATCAAAAAGCAGATCCTATTGACAAGGGTCTGCTTTAATCATTTTATAGAAAAATACTTAGATAGACTTTAATAAATTAACCATCTCAATTGCAGTAACAGCTGCTTCAAATCCTTTATTACCAGCCTTAGTTCCTGCTCTTTCAATTGCTTGTTCGATGCTATCTGTAGTGAGTACTCCAAAGATGACTGGAACTTCAGTTTCTAACGATACATGAGCAACACCCTTAGTCACTTCACTTGCTACATAATCAAAATGAGGAGTATTACCTCTAATGACTGCGCCTAAACAAATCACTGCATCATATTTCTTTGACTTCGCTAATCTTTTAGCAACCAATGGAATTTCAAATGCTCCTGGAACCCAAGTGACATCAATTGAATCTTCGGTTGCTCCATGGCGGAGTAATGCATCCATTGCCCCTTCAAGTAGCTTAGATCCAATAAACTCATTAAATCTTCCTACAACGATATTAAATTTTGAACCCTTGACAATTAAATTTCCTTCGAATGTTTTCATTATTTTATTTCTCCTCTATATTGAGCATATGCCCTAGTTTTTGTTTTTTTGTTGATAAATACGATTCATTGACTTCATTATGATTCATTTGGATAGAGACTCTTTCAACAATCTCTAATCCGTATCCAGATAACCCGTGTATTTTTTTTGGATTATTGGTGATAAGTTTGATCTTTCTAACATTTAAATCACTTAATATTTGTGCACCAATTCCATAATCTCTCATATCTACAGGGAAGCCTAAAGCGATATTTGCTTCTACGGTATCCATTCCTTGGTCTTGAAGAGCGTATGCTTTAATCTTATTAATTAAACCAATGCCGCGTCCTTCTTGACGCATGTAAAGAAGTATTCCCTTACCCTCTTGATTGATCATATCTAGTGCTCTAGCTAGCTGATCACCACAGTCACATCGTTTCGATGCAAATGCATCTCCAGTTAGACATTCAGAGTGAACTCTAACTAATATGGTATCAGTTTCTTTAATATCTCCCTTAACAAGTGCCACATGATGTTCTTTGGTTAATACATTTTCAAACCCGATAATTTTAAAATCTCCATGATGTGTAGGCATCGATGCTTCAGCAGCTCTTTTGACGTATTGATCTTGTTTTCTACGGTAAGCGATTAAGGATGCGATTGTAATCATTTTGAGTTGATGCTTTTTTGCATAAATCTCTAAATCACCAATACGAGCCATGGTTCCATCGTCTTTCATAATTTCACAAATGACACCTGCGGGCTTTAGTCCTGCAAGTCTTGCAAGATCCACTGATGCCTCTGTATGGCCTGCACGCTTAAGCACTCCACCATCCATAGCAACTAAAGGGAAGATGTGTCCAGGCTTTTTAAAGTCAAAGCGAGTAGAAGTCTCATCCATTACCTTATGAATTGTTTTGCTTCTTTCATATGCTGAAATTCCAGTTGTTGAATCCTTTGCGTCAATAGATACTGTAAAAGCAGTATGATAGGTATCTGTGTTATCACTGACCATTGGGTAAAACCCTAATCTCTTCGCATGCTTTTCTTCGAGCGGTATGCAAATTAATCCGCGACCATGAGTTGCCATAAAATTAATGGCCTCTGGTGTAGCATGCTCTGCAGCCATGAGTAGGTCACCCTCATTTTCGCGGTCTTCATCGTCAACGACGATGATCATTTTACCGATTTTTATATCAGCAATTGCTTCTTCAATTGTATTAAACATTTTCATTCTCCTTAAAATCCATATTTTTTTAAACTTTCTAAAGTTATTCCTTTTTGATTGGTACTGCCTAATAATTTTTCTACGTATTTTGAAATGACGTCACATTCTAGATTGACTGCCTCACCAACACGCTTATCAAGTAATGTCGTATCTTTTTGAGTGAGTGGAATAATAGATACACTAAACCCATACTGATCGACCTTAACAACTGTTAAACTAATCCCATCGATTGCAATACTGCCCTGATCAATGATGTATTTTAGAATGTCACTATTTGCTTGAATATAAATGAGTCTTGCGATATCTAACTTTGTTATTGAGCTAATTGTTCCAACACCATCAATATGACCACTTACAATATGACCTCCAAAACGGTCACCAACCTGCATCGCACGCTCTAAATTCACACGACTTCCTGGAGTGAGTCTTTGAATCGTTGTTCGGTTTAATGTTTCATTCATAACATCGACTGTAAAGCTTTGCTCATCCATTTTTGTAACAGATAAACAAACTCCGCTTGTCGATATGCTATCTCCAAGCTTAGTATCTTTTAGAACCTTGCTTGCAGAAATCGTTAAAACTGCGCTTTTAGGTCCTTTTTTAATGGATTTGACAATTCCAATTTCTTCAATAATGCCTGTAAACATAAGAATACCTCCTTGTGTATATAAATCTATTGAGTAGTA